>DATBBS010000111.1:0-1798 GCA_036270895.1 Xanthobacteraceae bacterium | reverse complement strand
GGTGTGGACGATGCCGAGCGCCTGGTAGCATTCCGACGGCTTGCGCACCACCACGCGGAAACCGAAGATGTCGGAGAGCTGCTCGAAGCCGACCGCCTTGCGTTCCATCTTGCGCCAGACCGAATAGGCGCGTTTGCGCCGCCCCGCGACGCGCGCCATGATTCCGCTGTCGGCGAGCTTCTTCGTGAGCTGGTCCTCGATCTCCCCGATAAGCCCGCCGTTCCTCGCCGCGACCGCGTCGAGGCGCGCGTTGATGACCCGATAGGCGTCCGGATTGAGCTCGCGGAAGGACAGGTTCTCGAGCTCCTCGCGCATCTCGTACATGCCGATGCGGGCCGCCAGCGGCGCGTAGATGTCGATGGTCTCTTCCGCGTTGCGCCGGCGCGCCTCCGGCGGCATGTGATCGAGCGTGCGCATGTTGTGCAGGCGGTCGGCGAGCTTGACCAGCAACACGCGCACGTCCTCGGCGATGGCGAGCAGAAGCTTGCGCAGGTTTTCGGCCTGGGTGGCCTCGCGCGAGACGAGGTCGAGCCGCTTCAGCTTGGTGAGGCCCTCGACCAGGCGGCCGATGTCCTTGCCGAACAGCTGGTCGATCTCGGCGCGGGTCGCCTCGGTGTCCTCGATCGTGTCGTGCAGCAGCGCCGCCACGATGGTGGCGTCGTCGAGCTTGAGATCGGTGAGGATCGCCGCGACCTCGAGGGGATGGGAGAAATAGGGATCGCCCGAGGCGCGCAGCTGGGCGCCATGCGCCTTCATGGCATACACATAGGCGCGGTTGAGAAGCTCCTCGTCGGTGTTCGGGTTGTATTTGCGGACCCGCTCCACCAGCTCGTATTGCCGCATCATCTGCGGCTTGCCCCGGGGGGCCGCCGGTTCCGCGGCTTGCGGCCCGATCTTGCGGCCGCGCTCCGCCGGCGCGCGCGAGCGCGGCTGGTGCTGCATGCGGGGCAGATCGGTCGACGCCATGGCGATCCCTGAGCCGCCCCCAAAGGGCGCGGCGCTTCTTGCCGATAGCATTTTCCGGAAAAAGCCTGCCCGGACCTGGTCCAGGGTGGACCCGCTAGAAAACGCGACCGACAAACGACTCCAGGACGTGGCCCGATCGCTCCGGATGGGGCCACGCGCTAGGTTAACATGATCGCACCGAAACGGCCGTTAACAAATCGCAATAAATTGAGCGATCCGCCGGCTTTTGCCGCCGAAATCGGAAAAAATGCAAACGGCCCGGGATGGCCGGGCCGTTGCGGACGATGAAATTGGAGTTTTGGGCCCGCCGGGCGGGCCCGGCCGCGAAGCGGCGCCGCCTATTCCTCGTCGTCGGTCTCGACCGGCTCCGGCTTCTCCTCGGGCGGAGCCAGGCCCTCGAGGCCCTTGAGCAGCTCCTCCTCGGTCATCCGGTCGGCCACCACCTCGGTATCGTCGGCATCGACGCCGGTGCCCGGCGCGCCGATCAGCGGCATGGTCTCGGGTTCCGGCTCATCGACCTCGACATATTTCTGCAGCGAGTGGATGAGATCTTCCTTCAGGTCACCGGGCGAGACCGTCTCGTCGGCGATCTCGCGCAGCGCCACCACCGGGTTCTTGTCGTTGTCGCGATCGATCGTGATCTGGGCGCCGGACGAAATCATGCGGGCGCGATGGCTCGCGACCAGGACCAGGTCGAACCGGTTGTCGACCTTGTCGATGCAATCCTCAACAGTGACACGGGCCATGGCCTCGCCACTCCTTTTACGGGAAAAGCTGACTGGGATTCAGCCGTTAGGTATCGCGATCCAGGCCTGAGCGCAAGGGCCGAAAT
>DATBBS010000110.1:0-4106 GCA_036270895.1 Xanthobacteraceae bacterium | reverse complement strand
TGCAGCGGCGCCGCGAAACCGAGCGCTCCCACCTCGGCCGGCACGTCGTGCACGCGGCCGTCGGTGATCATGAAGGCGCCGGCGACGCGCTCCGGCGGCACGTCGGAGAGCGTCGCGGTGAGCGCCTGGAACAGGCGGGTGCCGTCGGTCTCGCCGTCCGCCTGTCCGGCCTCGACGATGCGGAGCTCGAGCCCGGGAATGCGCTGCAGGCGGGTCACCAGCGCGGTCCGCGCGGCCGCGGTTTGCGCCGTGCGCTCGCCGAAATCCTGGCTCGGGCTCTTGTCGACCACCACGACCGCTACTGAGGAGAGGGGATCGCGGTCCTCCCGCGTCAGCGACGGATTGGCGAGCGCCGCCACCAGCAGCGCGAGCGCAAGCACGCGGACAGCGGCGCCGCGCGTGCGGCCGACGAACAGGAGAATCGCGATTGCGGCGGCGACCGCGACCGCGGCCCACAACACCGCGTCAGGCACCAGGGGTGAAAAGGCGATACCGAAACCCAACATCTACTCCTATTGGCCGAGCCGCTCGAGCAGAGCCGGCACGTGGACCTGATCGGCCTTGTAGTTGCCGGTGAGCGTGTACATCACGATATTGACGCCGGCGCGGAACGCGAACTCGCGCTGGCGCGGCTCGCCCGGCACGAGGGGGAGCATCGGCTGGCCGTCGGGACGGGTCGCCCAGGCGCCGGCCAGGTCGTTCGACGTGATGATGATCGATGACACGCCGTCGCCGCCGCGTGCCGGACGCTGGGATTCCTCGTCGGTCTCGTCGGCAGCCGGCATCGCCTCGACCCAGAGCTGGCCGCTGTTGAACCTACCGGGGAAATCGCGCAGCAGGAAGAAGGTCTTGGTCAGCACATGGTCCTTCGGCACCGGCTCAAGCTCGGGAATGTCGAGCGAAGCCAGGATGGTGCGCAACGCCATCATGCCGGAGCTGCGCGTCTCGCCGCCGGGGCCCGGCGGGGCCAGCACGGCGTCGCGCGTATCGAACAGGACCGTGCCGCCCTGCTTCATGTAGGCATCGATGCGGGCGAGCGCCTGGGGCGACGGCTTGGCGGCGCCCGGCACGACCGGCCAATAGATCAGCGGGAAGAAGGCGAGTTCGTCGCGGCCGAGATCGAGGCCGACCGGTTCGCCCGCCTCGAGCGCGGTACGCTGGCCGAGAAAGAGCGTGAGTCCGGCGAGACCGGCCTTGCTGATCGAGTCCGTCTCCGCGTCGCCGGTGACCACATAGGCGAGGTGGGTTTCGAGCGTCGCCTTGCGGGCGAAGGCATCGGCGGCATCGTCGGCGAGCGACGGCCCGGTTGTGGCGGCAAGCGCCGCGAGTGCGATGCCGAGCCCCACCATGGCGGCGATGCGGCGGCGCGGGAGCAGCCGGTAAATGCCACCGGCCAGCCAGAACACCACCATGGCGTCGAGCAGAAGCAGCGCGAGCGCGGTGAGGAAGATCGGACCGCGCAAGTCCTCCGGCTCGCCCAGCCGGAAGGGCTCGACGCGGGCATGGAGCGGCGCGACGTCGATTTCGGCGATGCGGTCGGCCGGCACCAACGTGTTGACGGCGAGCAGCCCTTCGGGCGGACCGTAGAAGCCGGGGGGAATATCCGCCTTGGCGCGGGCCGCGAAGCCGGCGGGGGCCGGACGTGCGGTCGGGGGAGGCGCCTCGAATGCGCCGAAACCGTCGAGCACGCGGGTCGGCGGCAGCGCCTCGCGGGTGCCTGGCCGAGCGGTGGTCTCGTTGCCGGCAACCGTGCCCGACAGATTGACGATCCGCTTGAGCATCTCGACAAAGCTGCCCGAGATCGGCAGATCGGACCAGCGCGTGTCGGCGGTGACGTGGAAGAGCACGACCACGCCCTTGCCGCGCCGCGCCGCGGTCACCAGCGGCGTGCCGTCGCCGAGCGTCGCCCAGGTGTGCTCGGCGAGGCCGGCGTCCGGCTCGGCCAGAACCTGGCGGGTGACCGTCACGTCGGTCGGCACCGCCATTCCGGCAAACGGGCTGTCGCGCCCGAAAGCGGCGAGCTGCTGCGGCTTCTCCCAGCTCAGGCTGCCGCCCAGAATGCGGCCGCCGCGGCGCAGCTTCACCGGAACGAGATCGTCATCGGCGGCCGCAAGCCGCGGTCCGGCGAAGCGGATCAGTACGCCGCCGTCCTCGACCCAGCGCGCCAGTTGGCCGCGCTCCTCGTCCGCGACCGTTCCGACATCGGCCAGAATGATCATCGGCACGCGCTGCTCCACGAACACGCCGATCGCTTCCGAGGGCGACCCGCGCTCGCCGAGCCGCACGTCGGCGAAAGGTCCGAGCGCGCGCGTGAGAAAGTAGGTGGAGGCGAGCAGCGGCTGCGCCGTGTCGGCGGTCGCACCGGTGACGATCCCGATCGTGCGCCGGCGCCAGCGCTTGTCGAGCAGTTGCACCGCCCCGGCCGAGCGCTCGGATACGATGTCGAGCCGGGCGATGTCGTTGCGGATCTCGACCGGCAGGTCGAGTTGCGCCTCGGTTTCGCGTTCGCCGGCCTTGAACGTGAAGCGGGTCTCGCCGAGCGGCAGGCCCTTGAGGTCGAGCGCGCGCACGGCGCCGTCGTCGTTCGGGCCGGCGTCGGCACGCAGCACCTTCACGCTCAGCATGCCCGCCGCGTTGTCGGCGGCCGCGAGCGCGTGGGCGCCGCGCAGGCCGCCCATCACGACGGTGACCGCGCGCCCCTCCGCGAGGCGCGAAAGGCCGTCGACGAACTCGTTGGCATGGCCCATGTCGACACCGTCGGTGAGCCAGATCAATTCGACGCTCGCCGTCGCGGTGAGGAACCGTCCAATGGCGGGCAGCGCCTCGGCGCGCTCCACCGTGTAGGGTTTGGGCCGAAGCTGGCGCAGCCGCACCCGCGCGGCGCCCGGCGTCTCGAGCGAGATGTCGCGTACCGTCTCGGAGAGCGGCGCGAGCGCCACCGCGCGATTGTCCTGCTCGGCGCGGGCGATGAGATCCTCGGCGGTGCGCAGGCGCGAGTCCCAGGTCGCGGCCGCCGACCAGCCGTCATCGATCAGGAGCACGAGCGGCAGGCTCTTTTCGGCGGTCGCGAGCGGCGGGTTCCACATCGGGCCGGCGGCGGCGAGAATCACAAGCGCCGCAAGGGTGAGCCGCAGCAGCGTGAGCCACCATGGGGTGCGCGCCGGGGTCTCTTCCCTGGGGGCGATGTCGAACAGCATGCGGGTGGGCGGAAAGGCGATCCGGCGGGGGCGCGGCGGCACCAGCCGCAACAGCCACCACAGCGCCGGCAACGCGATCAGGGCGGTGAGGACGAGCGGTTGCGCGAAGGCGAGCGGCAGGCCGGGGATCATACGCGTCTCCCCGCCGCGGCCGCGCCATGCCAGCGGTTGATGCCGACGCCCTCGCGGCCGCCGCCGAGCTGCGCGTGCAGCTTGAGCAGCAATTCGCTCGCCGGCCGATCCGTGCGGTGAATGATGAAGCTCCAGCCAAGCCGGTCGGCCTCGGCGCGGATCTCGGCGCGGTGGCGCTCGATACGCGCCTCGTAGTCGGCACGCCAGGTTTCGGCCCGGCCCGCCGTGATGCTGCCGGCGCCCTCCGGTTCGACGAACTCGATCCGGCCGAAATAGGGAAACGTCTCCTCGGCGGGGTCGACGATCTGCACCACATGGCCGTTGGAGCTGGTCGCCGAAAGCTGCGCGATCGTGCGATGCACGTCGGCAATCGGGCTCCACAGGTCCGAGAGCACGACGACCTCGGCGAGTGGGGAAGGGGAGAACGACGGCGGCAGGCTGGTGCGTGCGGCCGGATCGTGCAGCATCGCCTGCGCTATCTTCTCGACCACGTTGCGGCTTGCGGTCGGGCGCATGAGTCCAGGGACGCCGATGCGCTCGCCGCCTTCGATCAGCACCTCGGCAAGCGCGAAAGCGATCACCAGGGCGCGTTCGAGCTTGGTGCCTTGGGCCAGCGTCGACTTGAAATTCATCGACGGCGAGCGGTCGGGCCACAGCCACACCGTATGGGCGGCCTCCCATTCGTGCTCGCGCACATAGAGATGGTCGTCACGCGCGGAGCGACGCCAGTCGACGCGGGCCGCCGGCTCGCCCGACATGAAGCGGCGGTATTGCCAG
>DATBBS010000109.1:0-31674 GCA_036270895.1 Xanthobacteraceae bacterium | reverse complement strand
TCGGGCAGAAGCCAGCGCACCGCGGCGGCCGCCACAATGCCGGCCAGGAAGATGAACACGAAGCAGGCGCGCCAGCCGAAACCCGCCTGCAGCAGGCTGCCGATCAGCGGCGCGACGATCGGCGCCAGCCCCATGATCATCGCCATGAGGGAGAGCTCGCGGCCGGCGCGCGCCCCCTCATAGAGGTCGCGCACCACCGCGCGCGCCAGCACGATGGCGCCGGCCGCGCCGAAGGCCTGCACAGCGCGCGCGGCGATCAGCGCCCCGATCGACGGCGCGGCGGCGCACACCAGGGTGGCGAGACAGAAGATCAGCAGCGCCGCGAGCATCACCGGCTTGCGGCCGTGACGGTCGGCGAGCGGCCCATAGACGATCTGGCCGGCCCCGAAGCCGACCAGATAGGCCGAGATCGTGAGCTGCACGGCGCCCGGCGGCGCCGCGAGCGCGCGGCCGATCTCCGGCAGCGACGGCAGATAGAGGTCGACCGAGAGCGGCCCGATGGCGGTGAGCAGCGCGAGCAGCGCCGTGAGGGCGAGGGTGTCGGGGCGGAGCATCTTGTTTCACCGTCATGCCCGGGCTTGCCCCGGGCATCCACGCCTTACTTCTGCACGTCCGGCGGCTCAAAGACGTGGATGGCTGGGACATAGGCGAACGAAGCGACGCCATTCTTCGAACGGCTACGCCCGGCCATGATGGTTGTGTGTCATTGCGAGCGAAGCGAAGCAATCCCGAGAGACAAGTGCACGCGGATCGAGATTGCTTCGGCCCGCTGGCGCGGGCCTCGCAATGACGGTTACCCGTGGCGGTGAGGCTTTATTCCGCCACGCCGTAGCGATGCAGCTCGGCGCCGTGGGCGTCGAGCCAGGCCTTGGCGCGCCGGGTGTCGGGGCAGATTCCGATGACGGTGCGCCAGAAGCGCGGCGAATGATTCATCTCGATGAGATGCGCGACCTCGTGCGCCGCCAGATAGTCGAGCACGAAGGGCGGCGCCAGAACGAGGCGCCAGGAGAAGGACAGCACGCCGGTGGCCGAGCACGAACCCCAGCGGCTCGCCTGATCGCGGATCGATACGCGCTTGACCACGATGCCGAGCTGGGCCGCGTAGCGGCGGCTCGCCGCCTCGAGGTCGCGCTTGGCCTCGCGCTTGAGATGATCGGTGATCCGGCGCCCGACATGCGGCGCCTCGCCGGCGACGCATAGGAGCCGCATGCCGTCGGGCGCCGCCTCGCTCCACACCGTGCCGCGCGCGCCGCGCCGATGATCGATGCGGTGATCGAGCCCGCGGATGGGGACGATGGTGCCGTGCCGGAACGGGACCGCGGCCGGCAGCCGGCCGAGCCGCGCCGCGATCCAGCCGCCGTGCCGCTCGGCGAAAGCGCGCGCCTCCTTGAGGCTGCCGCGCGGCGGCATCGTGAGCACCACCTCGCGGGTCGCCGCCTGGATCCGCAAGGTATAGCGGCGGGCCCGGGGATGACGCCGCACCTGCACCGGATAGGTCGCCTGCGCGACCGCGACCTCGATCATGCGCGGTTCAGGCGGACGGCGGAAAAGCAGGGCGCGCAGCGGCATGCGGTTCGGGTCCGGAAAGACGCGTCCGGGACAGCTTATGCTGATTCGCGGCCGCCGACGCGGTAGAGCATGATCCGGTCCCACGTACTCCGTCATGCCCGGCCTTGTGCCGGGCATCCACGTCTTAACGCATCAGCAAGAACAAAGACGTGGATGGCCGGGACAAGCCCGGCCATGACGAAATCTGCGATTCAATCTCAAACGATAACGTTTTAAGCGTTGGTCGTCGACGCGCGGCGCTCGTGCCTGGCCGCACCGTTCGCCCCATTCGGCGCATGGGCGGAGCCGTTGGCCGACGCGCGCGGCCGGGCGGCCGCCGAGGCGCTGTTGTTGGACAGAATGAAGTCGGCGATGCGCGGCGCGATCTCGGAGCGGAAGCGCGACCCGTTGAACACGCCGTAATGGCCGACATCGGGCTGCAGCCAATGCGCCTTGCGGCTCGCCGGAATATTGACGCACAGTTTATGCGCGGCCTCGGTCTGCCCGACACCCGAAATGTCGTCATGCTCGCCTTCGACCGTCATCAGGGCGACCCGCTTGATGCGCGCCGGATCGACCGGCGCGCCGCGATGGGTCATTCGCCCGGTCGGCAGCGCGTGGCGCACGAAGACGGTCTCGACGGTCTGCAAATAGAATTCCGCCGTCAGGTCCATGACCGCGAGATATTCGTCGTAGAATTCACGGTGCTTCTGCGCTGAGTCGCCGTCGCCCTGGACCAGGTGGTGAAAGAGCTTGCGATGCGCCTCGATGTGGCGGTCGAGATTCATGCTGACGAAGCCGTGCAGCTGGAGGAAGCCCGGATAGACGTCACGCATGAAGCCGGGATGCGGAAACGGCACCTTGGTGATGACGTTGCGGCGGAACCAGTCGGTGCCGCGCATTTCGGCCAGCTTGTTGACGCCGGTCGGATTCTCGCGCGTATCGATCGGGCCGCCCATCAGCACCATCGAATGGGGCACATTGGGATCGCCGGCCGCCTCCATGACGGCGACCGCGGCGAGCACCGGCACCGACGGCTGGCACACCGCGACCACATGAACTTCGCCGCCGAGGAAATGCAGCATCGACACGAGATAATCCACATAGTCCTCGAGGTCGAAGCGTCCTTCGGTGAGCGGCACCAGCTTCGCGTCCACCCAGTCCGTGATGTAGACGTCGTGATTGGGCAAGAAGGCCTCGACCGTGCCACGCAGCAAGGTCGCGTGGTGGCCCGACATCGGCGCCACGATGAGCATGCGCGGCTGTGGCCGGCGCGGCATGTGCTCGATCGCGCGCTCGAAATGGACCAGCCGGCAGAACGGGCGCTGCCACACGACCGTAGGCTCGACCGCGACGCGGGCGCCGCCCACGCTGGTCGATTCGATATCCCATTCGGGGCGGCCGTAGTGCCGGGTCGAGCGCTCGAACAGCTCGCAGGTCGCCGCCACCGACTTGCCGAAATGGGTGTTGGCGAAGGGATTCATCGGGTTCTTGAAATAGAGCCGCGTCATGTCGGCGGCCGCCCGCGCCGGGAGCAAAGCCGCCCGGTTCATTTCCCAGAACCAGTACATCGGCCCCGACAGCACAAGACCGCCATCGCCCGGAGAGACTGGCGCGTCGCCAAATTCACCGATTGCCATGGGTTCCCCGCCTTCCGCGCCCCTTTTGCGGTGCAGCATCCTGTCGTGTGTCGATCATAGGGTCAACATCTTAAGGACCCCCCATTGGTCGGGGTGGGGGGGTCGGGTTACCCTTGGTAAATAGGTGGAAATTTAGCTAAATCAACCGGATAAGGGCCGGGCTCATTCACCGCTCTGCATCAGCGAGCCGCTGCGCCGGGCACTTTTCAACAACATCAGGAACCCGGCCGCCCCGGCGGTGAACAGAACGGCGTTCAAGGCGAGGGATTGGAGCATCAGGTCGAGCCGGAACACGTGGTCGATCAGGAGCGCCCGCATGCCCTCGAACACATAGGTCGGCGGCAGCAGCCAGGCCACGGCCTGCAGCCAACCCGGTAATACCGCCACCGGGTAATACACGCAGGTGAGCGGCAGGAAGATGAACATGATCGTCCAGGCGAGGTTCTCGGCGCCGAGCCCGTTGCGCAGCACCAGGCCGGACACGAAGATCCCGACCGCCCAGCTGGTCAGCAGCAGATTGATGAAAAAGGCGGCGAGCGCGAAACCGAGCCCGAACAGGTTGAAGCCGAAAAACGCCAGCGCGAGCAGCGTCACCGGCACCACGCCGATCGCGAGGCGCACCACGCTCATGATCATCAGCGCGATCACGAACTCGATCGGCTTCAACGGGCTCATCATCAGGTTGGCGAGATTGCGCGACCACATCTCTTCGAGGAACGAGATCGAGAAGCCGAGCTGGCCGCGGAACAGGATGTCCCACAACAGCACCGCGCCGATGAAGGTGCCGCCCGCGCGGGCGAAGAAGCCGGCATTCTGGCTGATATAGAGCTGCAGGAAGCCCCAGGTCAGCATCTGCACGGCCGGCCAGTAGACGAGCTCGAGCAGGCGCGGCCAGGACGAGCGAATGAGATACCAATAGCGCAGCACCATCGCGCCGATGCGGGCGGGCGAGATCGCGGCCGGCTCCGGTTCGCGCGCCGCCTTCACGCTCATCGGGCGACCTCCGCGCCGGCCTCGCCGCGCGCCACATCGAGAAAGACCTGTTCCAGGCTGGCACGACCGAAGCGCGCGAGCAGCGCGCCCGGCGTGTCGTCATCCACGATCTCGCCCTTCTTCATGATGATGACGCGCTCGCACAGGCGCTCGACCTCGACCATGTTGTGCGAGGCGAGCAGCACGGTCGCGCCGCGCTCGCGCCGATAGCGCTCCAGCCGCGCGCGCACCCAGTCGGCGGTGTCGGGATCGAGCGAGGCGGTCGGCTCGTCGAGCAGCAGCAGCTCGGGCCGGTTCAGGAGCGCCTTGGCGAGCGCCGCGCGCGTGCGCTGGCCGGACGAGAGCTTGCCGGTCTGCCGGTCGAGGAGATCGCCGAGGTCGAGATCCTGCGCCAGCGCGCCGATCCGCCCGGCAACGTCCGCGACGCCGTAAAGCCGGGCGAAGACCTCGAGATTCTGCCGGACCGTGAGCCGGCGCGGCATCTCCACATAGGGACTTTCGAAATTCATCCGATGCAGCACGCGGTAGCGCTGGCGCGGCATGTCGGCGCCCAGCACGCTGACCGACCCGGCGGTCGGCTCGAGCAGCCCCATGATCATCGCGATGGTGGTGGTCTTGCCGGCGCCGTTGCCGCCCAGCAGCGCCGTCATGCTGCCCGGCGCGAGCGCGAAGGAGATGCCGGCGACCGCCGGCACGTCCTTATAGACCTTGACCAGGCGATCGACCGCGACGGCGGGGACGGTTGCGGACATCATGCACGCATGTGTGCCGCGCCCGGCACGGCCGGCGCAAGGGCGCAAATCCGCCGGCGGGCCGTATAAGATGTCGGCGCCCCAGGCACCGGAGGACCCCATGCCCGCCATCACGCTCGACCAGGCCAACCGCATCATCGACGCCGTGCTGCGGCGTGGGGCCGAGATCGACTGCCGGCCGCTCTCGGTGATCGTGGTCGAGCCCGGCTGCAAGGTGAAGGCGTTCCAGAAGGAGGACGGCTCCTCCATGATCCGCTTCGAGATGGCGTTCGGCAAAGCCTATTCGGCGCTCGCGCTCGGGCGCTCCTCCAAGCTGGTGCGCGAGCGCGCGCAGGAAAAGCCGATCTTCATGGACTACCTGATCGCGGCGAGCGGCCAGCAGATCTTCCCCGAGGGCGGCGGCCTCCTGGTCCGCGACGCCGAGGGCGAGGTGATCGGCGCGGTCGGGGTCACCGGCGACACCGAAGACCGCGACGAGGAGCTGGCGGCCCATGGCATCCACGCGGCCGGGCTCAAGACCGACGACGATTGCGCCACCATGGGGCGACGGGTGAATGTGCGGAAGACGAAGTAGGGGGGCCAGAAAGACTCCCTCATGGTGAGGAGCGCCGCACCGATCTCGGGTTTACCCGAGATCGGCATTATTAATGCGCAGGTCGGCTACAGCCGACCTGCGTGGCGCGTCTCGAACCATGGGCAAGGAGCGCAAGCGGCGCCATATCGGCCGCCCTCGTCCTTCGAGACGCCCGCCTTCGCGCCGCGAAGGCGGGCTCCTCAGGATGAGGGCGGGGCAGGCGGAGGTGCACGCGGCTCCCGCGCGGACAAATAGCCGCCCCCGCCCTGAACGGGCTTTTTGAAGCGGGCGGCGCCGTCTAAGTTGGGGGTGAGGCGGCACAAGATCGCCCAATCCGTGAGGGGAACGCCTTTGGACGCACTGGCCGACCAGCGCGGCGTGACGCTGCGCGAGAGTTTCATGACCCGCGCCTTCGCGGCGCGCGCGGGCGGCGGCGGCCGTCGCCGTCTCGTCGCCATCGCCTGGATCGCGCTCCTGCTCGCGATCCTCGCCTTCCTGGTCATCTATCCGGTGATGATGCTGGTGATCGGCGCGCTCACCGATTCCAATCCGGTGGTCGACGGTCTCGCGGGCCTGCATCCCTCGCTCGACAATTTCCTCACGGTCCTGGCCAATCCCAACGTCCACGCGGCGCTCGCGAACTCGCTCATCTGTTGCGGCGGCGGAACCGCGCTGGCGCTCGCGATCGGCCTCACCTTCTCGTGGATCGTGGTGCGCACCAACACGCCGTGCAAGCGCTTCATCGCGGCGGCGAGCATGCTGCCGCTGTTCGTGCCGCCGCTGGTCGCCGGCGTCGCCTGGGTGATCCTCGGCTCGCCCAAGACCGGGCTGATCAACACGGTCTTCAAATGGTTCGGCATCGAGTTCCGCGTCGACCTCTACACGATGAGCGGCATGATCTTCGTGTTCGGCATCTATTACGCGCCCTATGTCTACATGTTCACCGCCTCCGCGCTGCGCAACATGGATCCGAGCCTGGAGGAGGCTTCCGAGATCGCGGGCGCCACCCCGCTGGCGACGCTGTTCACGGTGACGTTTCCGCTGATCCTGCCGGCGATCATCTCCGGCATGCTCCTGTCCTTCGTCGTGATGCTCGGCATCTACGGCATCCCGGCGGTGCTCGGTGCGCCCGCCAACATCTCGGTGCTCACCACCTACATCTTCAAGCTCACCGCCTGGTCGCCGCCGCTCTACAACACGGCGGCCGCCGTCGCGATCATCCTCATGGTGGTGACCGGCTTCCTGGTCTGGCTGCAGCACCGGGTGGTCTCCGGCCGCAGCTACGCGACCGTCGCCGGCAAGGCGTTTCGCCCGCGCAACCTCGATCTCGGGCCGTGGCGCTGGCTCACGCTCGCGCTCGCGGTCGCCTATCTGTTCGTCGTGGTGGTGCTGCCGACGCTGGCGCTCATCATCACGGCCTTCCGCAAGTTCATGTTCATCCGCGACTTCGCCAGCCTGATCGACCCGCGGCAATATTCGCTCGTGCACTTCCAGGCGGTGTTCGACAACCCGCTCACCATGCGGTCGATCTGGAACACGCTGGAGGTGGGCACCATCACGGCAGTGCTCGGCGGCACGCTCGCCTTCGCGATCGGATACACCATCCATCGCACCCAGCTCTCGGGCCGGCGCACGCTCGACCTGTTGTCGAGCCTGCCGGTCGCGATCCCGGGCCTGGTCATCGGCGTCGCCTATCTGTGGGCGTGGATCGCGGTTCCGGGCGGGCTCTACGGGACAATCTGGATTCTGGCGCTCGCCTTCGTGGCCCGCTTCATGCCCGACACCGTCAAGGCGCTCTCGACCTCGTTCATGCAGATTCACCGCGAGCTCGAGGAGGCGGCCTGGGTGTGCGGCCGCGGCCTCTTGTCGACGATCCGCACGATTGTCCTGCCGATCGCGAGCCCGGGCGTGATCGCCGCCATGACGCTGTTGTTCGTGCTGGCGATCCGCGAGCTCGGCTCCTCGCTGTTCCTCTACACCAGCGACTCGACCGTCATGGCGGTGCTGCTGCTCGACTATTACGAAGGCGGCAACACCGGCAAGACGGCGGCCTTCAGCCTGGTGCAGACCGCGATCCTCGCGGTGCTGATCGGCACCGCCCATTGGGTCTCGCGCGGCGTCTCGCAAAGCAGCATCGGGCGCGCCGGCTAGATCACGCCAGACACACCACGGAGGACGAGCATGACGAGACGATCGGTGATCATTGCGGGCCTGGCGGCCGTGGCCATGGCCGCGTCATTGGCGGCGCCCGCGACGGCGCAGGAATTCGGGTCGCCCGAGCTCATCGCCGCCGCCAAGAAGGAAGGCAAGCTGGTCTATTACACCGCGAACTTCGCCGAGGTCGAGCAGGAGGTCATCAACGCCTTCAACAAGCGCTTCCCGGAGATCAGGGTCGAGATGGTGCGCGCGCCCGGCGGCCAGCTGATCACGCGGGTGAAGACCGAGGCCGCCGCCAACAAGCTGTCGGCCGACGTGGTCGACCACTCCGACCGTGCCCTCATGGTCGACCTGGTCGATCTGTTCCAGGATTACGCCCCGCCCAACGCGGCGGATTACGTTCCGGAGGCGATGATCTCGCCCAAGCTGTGGCCGCGCGCCACGCTGGTGTGGTCGATCGCCTATAATTCTGAGCTCGCGAAGAAGCCGCCCAAATCCTTCGCCGACCTCACCAAGCCGGACTACGGCAACAAGCAGATCGGCCAGGTGATCGCCGCCTCGGGCGGCACCACCTGGACCCGCATCATGTTCGAGCGCCAGGTGCTGGGCGAGGGCTACTGGGCGAAGCAGGCCGCCACCAACCCGGTGCTATTTCCCTCGGGCGCGCCGATGGCCGACGCCATCGTGCGCGGCGAGGTGACAATGGGCCCGATCCTCTACAACGCGATCTACCCGAAGAAGCGCGACGGCGCCCCGGTCGAGATGGTATTCGCGCCGGAAGGCGCGCCGGTGAACCCCTATGCGAGCGGCGTGCCGAAGACCGCCGCGCATCCCAACGCGGCCAAGCTTTTTCTCAACTGGTGCCTCTCGAAGGAGGGCCAGACCTTCATGATCAAGCAGCTCGGCAATCTCACCTCGCTCAAGGTGGCGCCGGTCTACCCGGAGGGCTTCGACCCCAAGGTGGTCAAGGTCTGGCTGCCGGACTTCGCCCAATACGTGAAGCTGCACCACGACTGGGTCGAGGACTGGAACAAGGTCTACAACTACCGGCAGTGAGCCGTCCGATTTCCTTGTCATTGCGAGGCGGCCGAAGGCCGACGAAGCAGTCTCCGGCACGAGTCGTGGGCAAGTGAAGAGGGATTGCTTCGCTTCCGCCTTCGCGCTCTGCGCTTCGGCGGACTTGACACCCGACGTAGCTCGCGTAGCGAGCGTAGGCGGGTCGCTCGCAATGACAGGGAATGCGGGCGGGTCGATGACGCAGCGTTTGTGGAAGGCACGGCATGGCGGCGACGCTCGAGGTTCGCGATCTGCTCAAGGTCTTCGGCGTCCGCCCGGCCGTGGACGGCGTGAGCTTCAGCGTGCCGGCGGGCGAGATCGTGGTGCTGCTCGGTCCCTCCGGCTGCGGCAAGACCACGACCTTGCGCTGCGTCGCCGGGCTCGAGGACCCGACCGCCGGCATCATCAGCATCGAAGGACGGACTGTCTCGGCGCCGGCGGACGGCATCAAGGTGCCGCCGCGCCTGCGCGGCATCGGGATGGTGTTCCAGTCCTATGCGGTCTGGCCGCACATGACGGTCGACCAGAACGTGCGCTACCCGCTCCGGCATCGCGGCATTCGCGGCGGCGAGGCCGACCGGCGGGTGACCGAAGTGCTCGAACTGGTCGGCCTCGGCCAATATGCGGGGCGCCCGGTGGTCTCGTTGTCGGGCGGACAGATGCAGCGCGTCGCGCTCGCCCGCAGCCTGGTCTACCGCCCTCGCCTGCTGCTGCTCGACGAGCCCTTGTCGAATCTCGACGCCAAGCTGCGCATGCGGCTGCGCGACGACCTGCGGCGCATCCTGAAAGCGACCGGCACGACCGCGCTTTATGTGACGCATGACCAGTCCGAGGCCGTGGTGCTGGGCGACCGGATCGGCGTGATGCGCGACGGCAAGCTGCTGCAGATGGCGGCGCCGGACGGGATCTACAATCGCCCGGCCGATATCTTCGTCGCCAATTTCACCGGCGCCACCAACGAGATCGCCGGCAAGCTGGTGTCGCGCGCGGGCGATTTCGGCGTCGTCGACCTGGGCGGCGGCGCGCGCGCCGAAGCCGCCCTGCTGCAGGGGCTTGCTCCCGGCGACGCGGTGCGGATCGCGTTGCGGCCGGAGAATATCGGGCTCGGCAGGCGTGACGGCGCCAACACCTTCGAGGCGCGCGTGGTCGACCGCCGCTATCAGGGCACGCAGACGATCTACGATATCGACCTGTTGGGCCGGCGGCTCGAGGTGCTCGAGCTCGGCACATCGGCGCGCCACGAGGTCGGCGCCACCGCGCCGGTATCGCTGCCGCGCGACATCCTCTGGGCCTATCGCGACACCGGGACGGCGCAGGGCGAATAGCGCCGCAACCCCGCGGCGGAACGCCGCCGCGCGGGCGGCTAAAGTGTCTTATAATCGCCGCATGTCCGGCCAGGCTCTCGACTATCCCCACCACCCTCTGCGCAATGTGCGGCTCGATACGCTCATTCGCCTGCGCTGGCTCGCGGTGTTCGGCCAGACCGCCGCCGTGCTGGTGGTGTATGACGGACTCGATTTCGAATTGCCGCTCTGGCCCTGCCTGGCGGTCATCGGCCTCTATGCGTGGCTCAATATCGCGTTGCGGCTGCGCTTCCGCGGCAACCAGCGGCTCGAGCCCGACCGCGCGGCCTGGCTGCTCGCCGTCGACATCGCCGAGCTCGCGGTTCTTTTGTTCCTCACCGGCGGCTTGCAGAACCCCTTCGCGTTTCTTTTTCTCGGACCGGTGCTGATCTCGGCCACCGCCCTGCCGGCGCGCATGACGCTGATGCTCGCCGGCTTCGCCATTCTGTGCGCGACCGTGCTGATGTTCGTGCACTATCCGTTGCCCTGGTCGAGCGACGATCCGCTCGAGCTGCCGCAGCCCTACATGATCGGGGTCTGGCTCTCCATCCTGCTGAGCATCGGCTATATCAGCATCTATGCGTGGCAGATCATCGAGGAATCGCGCCAGCTCGCCGAGGCGCTGGCGGCGACCGAGATCGTGCTCACGCGCGAGCAGCATCTCACCCAGCTCGACGGGCTCGCGGCCGCCGCCGCGCACGAGCTCGGAACGCCGCTCTCCACCATCGCGCTGGTGGCGCGCGAGCTGGAAAAAGCGCTCGGTCCGACCTCCCCGCATGTCGACGACGTCAGGCTGCTGCGCGAGCAGGTCCAGCGCTGCGGCGATATCCTGGGCAAGCTCAGCCAGCTGCCGGGTCCGGGCGAACCCTTCGAGCGCATGCGCCTGTCGGCGCTGATCGAGGAAGTCGTCGCCCCGCATCGCCATTTCGGCGTCACCATCGACGTCGTGACGCCGGCCGGCGCGGACGAGGAGCCGGTCGTGGCGCGCAATCCCGCGATCATGTATGGGCTCGGCAATCTGGTGGAGAACGCCATCGATTTCGCGCGCGAGCGCATCGAGTTGGCGGCCGAATGGAGCGCCGACAAAGTGACCGTCACCATCAATGACGACGGTCCGGGCTTTCCGCCCGAGATCATGGACCGCCTGGGCGAGCCTTTTGTCACCGGCCGGCGGCAGCGGATACGGGCGGCGAGCGAAACGCCCGGCCTCGGCCTCGGCTTTTTCATCGCCAAGACGCTGCTGGAGCGCTCGGGCGCGAAACTGGCCCTGGAAAACCGCCAGTTTCCGCAGCGCGGCGCGATCGTGCGGGTGCGCTGGGGCCGGGCCGATTTCGAACGGCTGCTGGCGGGAACCGCCTGAGGTCGGGCCAGGTCGTTAACCAGCGGCCCGCATCGGGGTCCGAGCGGCGGTTGGCCGCGGGCCTTGAGCGGGGTAGCATGGGCCGGTAAGACGCGCCGCGCATCGCGTATGCCGACAAAGGCAACCCCCATGACCGAACTCGCCAGCCCCCAAGGTGACCGTTCCCTGCTGATCGTCGAGGACGACAAGTCGTTCCTCCAGCGCCTGGCGCGCGCCATGGAGGGCCGCGGATTTGCGGTCACTACCGCCGAGACGGTGGCCGACGGCCTCACGCAGGTGGAAAAGATGTCGCCCGCCTTCGCGGTCGTCGACATGCGGCTCGGCGACGGCAACGGGCTCGACGTCATCTCGGCGCTCAAGAAGCGCCGGCCGGACGCGCGCGGCATCGTGCTCACCGGCTACGGCAATATCGCCACCGCGGTGACGGCCGTGAAGATGGGGGCGTTCGATTACCTCTCCAAGCCGGCCGACGCCGACGAGGTGGCGGCCGCCCTGCTGGCGCTCGAGGGCCGCAAGGCCGAGCCGCCCGAGAACCCGATGTCGGCCGACCGCGTGCGCTGGGAGCACATCCAGCGCATCTACGAGCTGTGCGGCCGCAATGTCTCGGAGACCGCGCGCCGCCTCAACATGCACCGCCGCACGCTGCAGCGGATCCTGGCGAAGCGGGCGCCGAAGTGATGCCCTGCGTCATTGCGAGGCGCGCGTAGCGCGCCGAAGCAATCTCGATCAACGAAGACCTTGGTCGCGGCGCGAGATTGCTTCGGCGTGCGTTCGCACGCCTCGCAATGACTCAAACTTCTTCCCCATACGGCCCCTGCGGATCGGCGAGCGCCTGCAGGCGGCGCGCGGCGGCGCGGGCGAAGCACAGCATCATGCTGCGGCGGGTCGCGGCATGCATCCGGTGCTCCGGCGCTTCGCGCACCAGCTCCGCCCCATAGGCGTCGGCGACGATCAACCCGGCATCCATGGGGAAAATATCGCGCGGCACATGGGCGGCGGTGGCGAACAACAGGCGGTCGCAATGCAGCCGGTAGTCCGGCCATTTCTGGTCGACGCGGAAATCCGCGATCGACGACTTGATCTCGACGATCCAGACATCGCCGCTGTCGCCGATCGCCACCAGATCGGCGCGCCGCCCGGACCCGAGCGGCAATTCGCAGACGCAGGACAGGCCGAGCGCGAGCAGCAGGCGCTGCGTGCCGCGCGCGACCGCAAGCGCGGTCGGCGACTGCCGGCCGTCCACCGGGAACGCGATGGCGTCGGGGGAGCCGAGGCTCATTCGGCGGCCCTGCGCGCGACACGCGACGCCCGTTCGGGAAAGGCCTGCGCCAAGGCCTCGCGCGTCGCCGCGATCACGCCGCGTTCGGTGATCAGGCCGGTGACGAGCCGCGCCGGGGTCACGTCGAATCCGTAATTGGCGACGGGCGAGCCCTGCGGAACGACCCGTATGGTCTCGATGCGGCCGTCGGCCGTCAGGCCCGTCATGGTGGCGACCTCCTCGGCGGCGCGCTCCTCGATCGGGATATGGCGCCCGTCCGCCATGGTGAAATCGATCGTCGGCGAAGGCAAGCCGACATAGAACGGCACCCCGTTGTCGCGCGCCGCCAGCGCCTTGAGATAGGTGCCGATCTTGTTGCAGACATCGCCGTTGCGGGTCGCCCGATCGACGCCGACGATCGCCATGTCGACCAGCCCGCGCTGCATCAGGTGTCCACCCGTGTTGTCGGGAATGACGTGGTGCGCGATGCCGTGCCGGCCGAGCTCCCAGGCGGTGAGCGAGGCGCCCTGGTTGCGCGGGCGCGTCTCGTCGACCCAGACATGGACCGGCACGCCCTTGTCGTGCGCGGTGTAGATCGGCGCGGTCGCGGTCCCGACATCGACGGTGGCGAGCCAGCCCGCATTGCAATGGGTGAGGATGTTGACCGGCTCGCCGGGCTTTTTCCTCGCCGCGATGTCCTCGATCAGCGCGACGCCGTGCCGGCCGATCGCCTGGTTGATGGCGATATCCTCCGCGCTGATCTCGGCGGCGCGCGCATAGGCGGCCGCCATGCGCTCGGCGCGCGGGCGGTCGCGAACCGCCGCCACCATCTCGTCCAGCGCCCATTTGAGGTTGATCGCGGTCGGCCGCGTGGCGAGCAGCACCTTGTAGGCGCGCTCCATCGTCTCATCGGAGGCGTCCTCGCGCAGCGCCAGGCACACCCCATAGGCCGCGGTCGCTCCGATCAGCGGCGCGCCGCGGATCACCATACCGCCGATCGCGGCGGCGGCATCATCCAGCGTCGTCAGCCGCGCGGTCACGAGATGATGCGGGAGCCGCGTCTGGTCGATCACGCCGACCGACCAACCGTCCGTCTCGAGCCAGATGCTGCGCCAGGGCTTACCGTCGACCTTCATGGGTTGCTCCGCGCTTTTCGCATACGCACGGCCGCGGCTTTGCACAATGCCCTTTTTGTCGGCCTTTTTCTCGGCCCATTTGTGCGGGCGGGCCGCTCCGGAGGCAGCGTGGTCGCAAAACTACCCGTAGTCCGCCGCAATTTGGGCGCGCGGCCGCCCAAGGTGTTTGAAACGTTTTAGCCCGTGGGGGATGCCAGATCATAACGATGACAAGTTCGCCTTCGGGGTCCGCCTCGAGGGCCGACCGAGCGCGCCGGCAGGTCGCGTAGCGTACAGGCTTGCCGGCGTGCGAGGTCGTCTTGCTGGAACCGCCGTCGTGCCGCAATCTGCGGCCCGCAATCGGGGTCACAGGGGCGGCGATGGCGGGGATCGATTACGAGACTGAATACAACAATCGTGCGCGGGTACCCGAGCACCCGGAGATTTTCGCACGATGGACGCGCGACGCCGCCGCCTATCGGGAGCAGGCGGCGGCGGAAAAGCGCGCCGAACTTGGGCTGAAATACGGCACCGGCGCACGCCAGACGATCGACCTGTTGGGGCCCGCGGAGAGTGCCGCACCGCTCGCTCTGTTCATCCATGGCGGCTACTGGCGTTCGCTCGAGCCGTCGCAGTTCAGCCATATGGCGGCCGGCCTCAACGCGCACGGCGTGAGGGTTGCGGTCGCGGGCTATGACCTCTGCCCGCAGGTCTCGGTCGCGACCATCATCGATCAGATGCGCCAGGCCTGCCTGTTCGTCTGGCGCCGCACGGGCCGGCCCATGCTGGTCTATGGCCATTCGGCCGGCGGGCATCTCGCCGCCGCCATGCTGGCGACCGACTGGCGCGCACTCGACCCGGCGGTGCCCGCCGATTTCATTCCGGCCGCCTATTCGGTTTCGGGCGTGTTCGATCTCACGCCGCTCATCGGCGCATCGATGAACCAGGATCTGCGCCTCGACGCCGCCGCGGCGCGTCAGGTCTCGCCGCTGTTCTGGCCGGCACCGAGGGGGCGCACGCTCGATTCCGTCGTCGGCGCGCTCGAGTCGGCTGAATTCCTGCGCCAGGCCCGCATCATCGTCGACGCCTGGGGCAAGGCGGGCGTCACGACGCGCCACGCAGAGATCGCGGGGAAGAACCACTTCACGGTGTGCGACGCGCTCAGCGACGCAAACAGCCCGATGGTGCGGCGGTTGGCGGAGCTGGCGCCGGGGAGGTAGCGGCCGCCATCACGACGCCGTCATCGCCCGCGCATGCGGGCGAACCAGTACTCACGCCATCTCATGTGAAAACCTGCAGCTTCCCGGGCGTACTGGATGCCCCGCTTGCGCGGGCATGACGGTCGCGGATTCGGGTGAGCGTCTCTCCCACTCAGAAAAACGCCTGGATGCCGGTCTGGGCGCGGCCGAGGATCAAGGCGTGGATATCGTGGGTGCCCTCGTAGGTGTTGACGGTCTCGAGGTTCGACAAAACGCGCATGACGTGGAACTCGTCGGCGATGCCGTTGCCGCCATGCATGTCGCGGGCGAGGCGCGCGATGTCGAGCGCCTTGCCGCAATTGTTGCGCTTCATCAGCGACACCGAGGGCGGCGCCGCCTTGCCCTGCTCGAGCATGCGCCCGAGCCGCAGCGCGCCCGCAAGCCCGAGCGCGATCTCGGTCTGCATGTCGGCGAGCTTTTTCTGGATCAGCTGGTTGGCGGCGAGCGGGCGGCCGAACTGCTTGCGGTCGAGCACATATTGGCGGGCGCGGTGCCAGCAGAATTCGGCCGCCCACATGGTGCCCCAGGCGATGCCGTAGCGCGCATTGTTGAGGCAGCCGAAGGGACCGGCGAGGCCCTTCGCGTTCGGCAGCAGGTTCTCCTCCGGCACGAAGGCGTTCTCGAGCACGACCTCGCCGGTGACCGAGGCGCGCAGCGACAGCTTGCCCTCGATCTTCGGCGTCGAGACGCCCTGGGTCGTCCGCTCCACGATGAAGCCGCGGATCACGCCGTCGAGCTTCGCCCAGATGACCGCGATATCGGCGAAAGGCGCATTCGATATCCACATCTTGGTGCCGGTGAGCCGGTAGCCGCCGGGCGCCTTCTCGGCGCGCGTCACCATCGAGCCCGGATCGGAGCCGTGGTCGGGCTCGGTCAGGCCGAAGCAGCCGGCGAGCTCGCCGGTCGCAAGACCGGGCAGATATTTCCTGCGCTGCTGCTCGGTGCCGTAGGCGAAGATCGGCCACATCACCAGCGACGACTGCACCGACATGGCCGAGCGATAGCCGGAATCGACCCGCTCGATCTCGCGCGAAATGAGACCATAGGCCACGTAGCCGAGCCCGGCGCCGCCATACTCTTCAGGGATGGTCGGCCCGAGCAGGCCGAGCGCGCCCATCTCGTTGAGGATCTCGCGGTCAAACCTCTCCTCCCGATAGGCCGTCAGGATGCGCGGCATCAGCTTGTCCTGGGCATAGCCGCGCGCGGTGTCGCGCACCATGCGCTCGTCCTCGCTCAGGCCCCCTTCGAGGTCGAGCGGATCTTCCCAGTCGAACTCGGCGGCGGGCTTCTTGTCGGACTGCGCGGCGGGCTGCGCCCGGACCGGCTTGTCCGGAGTCTTCTCGGCGGCTTGCGGCATGGCGAAGTCCTCGGCATCTGCTGGGTTGGGAGTCATTATAGACCGTTCCAGGGGCCGGCAGGAGAAGACATTTTCGCCTTGCCGGCCCGCGGCCGGAACCCGCCGCCGGCCACCGTTGCCGCATCGGCCGTGTTCGGCTATCTAAGGCGCAGGCGCCCGTAGCTCAGCTGGATAGAGCGTTGCCCTCCGAAGGCAAAGGTCACACGTTCGAATCGTGTCGGGCGCGCCACGTCGGCCCGGAACTGGGCAAGCCAAAATTCGCGATTTTTGCGCTTGAGGCGGCGACACGCGTGCCCATGTGGGCATGGCCGACGCGAATTGACGCAATTCGGAAACAGTGGCGGCAAGATCGGGCACACGGTCGCCGTGCCCCGCCATATATTTTACGGGATTCTTTCAGCGCGACGTCGGGGCTCGTCGAAGAACGCCTCAAGGGCGAGCATGCCCGAAGTTAAATCTGGCCGAATGCCTGAGCGATGGCGCTGCAGCGGGTCGAGCGACGCGTCAGGCTGTCTCCGCTGGTCCGGTACGCGATGGAGAAGGCCATCATGATCAAGGACTTCAATGTTTCCGAAAAAGGTCATGGCTCGTACTGGCTGCTCGGCATCCTCCGATGGGTCATGGTTCTTATCTTTATTTCGTTCGGCATACAGAAATTCACGCCCCAGTCCGCAGACGGCATTGCGCTCTACATTTCCAACAGTCCGTTGGTTTCGTGGTTGTCTGTCTTCGGGATCAGAGGCGAAGCTGATCTGCTCGGCACTGTAGAGTTGACGACAGCCGCTCTTCTCGCCGCCGGCGCGTTTATCCCGATTCTATCGGCACTCGGCTCATTGATGGGAATTGGCACGTTTGCGATCACGTGGTCGTTTTTCTTCTCGACCCCCGGTGTCGTCAAATGGAGCGTGTCCACCGACCCGATAGCGTGGAACCTTACCGGGGAATTCTTGTTCAAGGATGTCGTCCTTCTTTGTGTTTGCATCGTATTGTTTTTGGCATCACTGCCAAAGACAATCATCCCGCTTCGGTCGAATTGATGTCTCGATGTTGGCGCAGCGATTCTCGCTTACCCAACGTATCCGTCGGCGAGGTCACTGATGCTGTAGAAGGGGCGTAATGTCGTTACGCGCCTGCAGCAGAAGGGCCTCGACTGCATCCCGCTACGCCAAGGCGCGCACCGAAGCCCCGACCGCGTCAATTGCGATGCGACGCCTGGGCGGTGGCGATCCAGACAAGGCCGCCCGCCGCGCCGACGATGAACATGCCCGCACCGAGCAGCACCGAGACGATCACACCGTCGGTCTCCGCCAGACCGAGAAACGAAAATGCGACCGCCATGGCGCTCTCGCGCACGCCCCAGCCCCCGATCGATATCGGCACCGTGGCGATCAGCAGGATGGGTGGCACCACGATAAGCGCCTGAAAAATACCGAGCGGCGCGCCGACGCCCTGCGCGATCAGCCAGACGGCGCCGACAGTGGCGGCATGGAGCGTCAGCGACAGCACGGCGATCGCGCAAGCCGGCGCGGGCGCCGATAACAACCGCCATGCCAGCCGGGACACGTCGCCGGCATGTCGTGTCGCCCACCACCGCCGGCTCCATGCGGCGTCGAGCTTCCCGAAGGACAGAAACACGCCGATCGCGGCCAGTCCCCCGAGCGCACAGACGATGAGCGACATGCGTCCGGCCGAATTCGAGACGATCGCCAGCGACCATGGCAGGCACGCCACCGCGAGGATGATCAACCAGAGCACTCCCATGACGCGGTCGAGCAGAACCGAATAGGTCGCCGCGCTCGGTGCTGTTCCGCCCTTGACCAACAGCCAGATCCTCGCGCCGTCACCACCGAGGCTCGACGGCAGCGTCTGGTTGAAAAACGTGCCGATCAGATTCAGCCGGCAGGCCTGCGCGACGCTCATGTTGAAGCCGGAATGCCCGGCGATGAGCCGCCAGCGTAAGGCCGACAGCAAAGGCTGAAGTCCGAGCACGATCAGTGCCGCGATCCCGAACAGCGGAACGATCGTGTTCAGACGGAGCCCGACAACCGCCCAGTCGATCCGGCCGAGCGCAAACCACAGGAGGCCGCCCGTGGCCACGACTTTCAATGCGATCAAGACCCGCCCGCGGATGGACATCTCGCCCCGGCTGCTGGAACGCGTGAAAAAATATGGCGGGATGCCGCCGCGATCGCCTGAAACGGGCGGCTGATCTGTAGCGCTCGGGTTCCATAAATGCAAACCGGTGTCGCGAAGCAGGCCGATGCGCAGCGTGCCACTTGCAAAAAAGCGAGTCGATCTTGTTGCGTCGTTGGGGTAGATTGCGGCGTGGGCATCGCTCGTTCGCCGGCTAGCCTGCGAATGCGATGGAGAGACGGGTGGACCTTTCGTTCATATTGCATCTGTGCGCAATCCTGGCGCCGGGTCTTTGGCTTGGTCGCGTGCTTCGGATTCCGCCGGCGCTGCATATCGGGCTCACCTTCCTGATCTTCGAGACGGCTCTCGTGGTGGGCGCCGGCATCCTCACCTGGGCCGGGTTGCTCGGCCAGTTGCGTGCCTACCAGTTCGTTACGACCTTGTGCTCGGTCGCCATCGCGGCCGGCCTTTGGTGGATCGCCAAGAGCGATACTCCACCATCATCCACGCGGCCTGCCGATCAGATCGGCTCAGGCAACGACCGCAAACCGATCGGTCGGGCGTGGTCGGCGATTCCGATCGCATGCCTCGCCGTCTTCGCGGTTTGCATGTTGGCCTTGGCTCTTTCGGCCTATCCCGCGGTCGAAGATTCCCTCACGGTCAAATTGCCCAAGATAGTGTTCTCCATCCAGAACAACTCCTACCTTCCGAGCGCTCTGGCGGACGAACCGCGGATGTATATGTCACCGGTCTATCCGGCGCTCGTGCAGCTCTTCCTGATTCTCAACGGCCAGAATGCGCATGCGCTCCTGGTCTACGGTTTCGTTCACTGGATCGTCAGCGTCGCAGCGGTCTATCAAATCTGCCGGAATGTCGGGGCTTCGCAATTCGCGTCCTGGACGGCGACGGCCCTGGCGCTGCTCGCGCCTATGCTCATCGTGCAAGGTTCATCCGAGGGCGACGACATCATCGCGGCGACGCCGTTTCTGCTGTCGCTGATGTTCTTCACGAGCTGGGTGAACGACCGGCGCTACCTGACCGCTGTGCTTGCCGGAGCAGGACTGGGATTGTCGGTGGTGATGAAGTTCCTGCCGCTTTTCTACGTGCCGGCGATACCGCTCATCTTTGCCCTGGCGTTCTTTACGTATAAGGGATCGGAAATTCTGGCCTGGATTCGCGGCAGCATCGCGAGTGGGGCGGCATTTTGTGCGGCCTTCGTCTTCGTGACCCTGCCCCACCTCGCCGGCAACTGGGCGGCGTTCGGAAACCCCTTCTATGTTTCGAGAGCGGTGGGGGCCACCAGCAATTCTCCGTTCGACCTCGGCTGCGGGTTGCGCGGTGTTGTTGGCTTCACCTCGCAATTCGCGTTGTTCGATTTCGCGAGCCTGGCAAAACGCGTATTCATGCGCGTATTCATGCACTTTGATCGGACCGAATTGCGCAACGAGCATGCCCGGTCGGCTGCGGCGAGCTTCAACGAGCTTCTTTCCGGCATGGTTCCGTTTCATCCGACTCCGGGCTGCTCGGCCTACGGAAACGTATTTTATCTGGGCGCCGATTTCATAAGCGACAATACTGTCTGGTTCGGCGTCTTTGGTCCCGTGCTGTTGGTGTCCGTCATTGCGGTCTTGCTCTCCAGGAAAAGCCCGTTCCTCCTCCGTGCCCTGGCGTTGAGTCTCCTTGGCTGGGCGGTCGCGTTTGCGATGACCCAACGCTATTTGAACGAGATCGGCCGTTACTGGTCGATGATGGCGCTGGCGGGAACGCCTGTGGCGGCAGTCGCGATCAACTCGTTTTTGCGGCGTGGTGTCGCGATGCCCATCCGCGGGTTGACGGCGATCGCCGCAAGCCTCCTGACTGTCGCCTTTGGGCTTCAGGTCCTGTTTTTCGGCGTCCATCGTTCGTTTGCCGATTTGCGGGCGACGGACTCGCGCTACACGAGCGGGTTTCCCGCCGAGTTTCGCGCGACCATGAAATCGGCCCCATCGGTCAATATCCAGGTCGCATACGGCATCGACACGTATGACTACTATATGTTGCTCGGCAAGAAGGCGACACTCGCCAGCAAGGTCACGCTTCTCGGCGATATGATCAATGTCGTGATCGTTCGCCCCTTCGCGGTCATGGAAAATCCCTATTCGGACCCGCGCATCCCCGTGCGCATGAAAGAGCCCTTCCGCGGCGGATTTCAATATGTTGGAAAGGTCCGCCCGCAACCTGGCTCGGAATACAATCTTGGCTTTGCCAACAACAAGGAATTGCTCGCCGGCGGGAAGCTCGATCCCCGCTCCGCATTCCTGATATTCGAGGGTCAGCAGATCAAGCAGGAGGGCGGTTCGATTGTGGGCTATCTGTATTACATCGCGAGCTCGGAGCTCCTTCCCAAGACCCGGTTTCGAATCGGCTGGCGCGATCAGGAGGGGCCGCCGGTGATCGAGGGAGAATGGAAGCGCGGGCCATACGCTCCGATCAAGGTGCCGGAGCAGGCGGCGGCCTTGATCATACAGGTCGCGTTTGACGGCGAGGAGAACGAGGGTATGGCCGAGTGGCCGCTACGAAGGTTCGATGCCGGTATTGTCGAAAGATTGAACGAGGGGTCGAGGCTGACAAAAATAGACGGCGCGGGACGGTAAAATTGCAGCTCGTCCCGATTGCAAAAAGGCTGCGGCTGTTTCGTCGGCCGTACGAAAGCGAGCCATGACCACGCCCAGGATCGCCGTCATCATCCCGTGCTATCGCGTCGAGTCGAAGATCCTGGACGTCGTAGCCCGCATTCAACCCGACATCGCCGCCATCTATGTGGTCGACGATGCCTGTCCGTTGCGCGTCGGAGACCTGGTCGAAAGGGAGGTGCGCGATCCCCGCGTGCGGGTGATCCGCCGCGCGGAGAACGGCGGCGTCGGCGCCGCCACGATGACCGGCATGGCCGCCGCCGCGGCCGACGGCGCCGACATCCTGGTCAAGATCGACGGCGATGGACAGATGGATCCGGCGCTGATCCCAAGCCTTGTCCGGCCCCTGCTGAGCGCCCAGGCCGATTACGCCAAGGGCACGCGCTTCTTTGCGCCGGAATATCTGGTCGACATGCCTGTCGTCCGCCTGCTCGGCAACAGCGTGCTCTCGCTGCTGGCAAAACTGTCGTCCGGCTATTGGAACATCATGGACCCGACCAACGGGTTCATCGCCATGCATGCCACGATTTTCCGGCTGCTTCCGCACGGCAAGATCGCAGAGCGCTTTTTTTTCGAATCCGACATGCTGTTCCGGGTCAATCTGCTGCGCGCCAATGTGGTCGACGTGCCGATACGGGCTCACTACGCAGGCGAATTCAGCAATTTGCGGATCGCGCGCGTCATTCTTCCCTTCATCTGGTACCATCTCAGGAACCTGGCGAAGCGGATCGCCTATTCATATTTCCTGCGCGATTTTTCGGTCGGCTCGCTCTATCTGGTGTTCGGGGTCCCGGCGGTGCTGTTCGGCATCATTTTCGGCGCCTATGAGTGGATCGAGAGCGTGCAGACCGACGTCGTCGCCAGCGCCGGCACCGTGATGTTGGCGGCGCTCCCGTTGGTGATGGGATTCCAGCTCCTGTTGTCGTTTCTGGCCTTCGATATCGCCAATGTGCCGCGTCTTCCCCTGCACGTGCGGCTGCTGGAATCGGACCCGCATGCCGCGGATCAGCCTGGGGCGTCTGTCCTCCCGAAGCAGAATTGATGCCGGCGGCATCACCCACCGACGGGTTGGCAGCGCTTCGTCAACCCGCCACGAGGTCCGCCTTCGCGCGCGCTACTTCGGCGGCGCCCCGACGGTGACGGGGATTGCGGCGTAATAGGCGGCGAGGTCGGCGATGTCCTCGTCCTTCAGATTGCGGGCCACCAACGACATCATGTCGTGCCGGCGCGCGCCGCTGCGATAATCGTTGAGCGTCTTGACGAGGTAGATGTCGCTTTGCCCGGCGAGGTTCGGCGCGTCCGGCAATTTCGCCTGCCCGTCGAGACCGTGACAGGTCTGGCACTGCAGCGCCTTCTGGCGCCCGGCCTTCACGTCCCCGCCCGCGGCGCCGGACGTGGCGCCGATGATCACCGCGCACACGATCGCAACAGGCGTCCGCAACGCAAACATCCTTCGCTGTCTCCACGGCGCCGCGCCGCAAGAGCGCGGCGCCGATTCGCGGGGTCGCCACCGCGACGTTATTTGCCGTCGTACCAGATACGGTAGAGCGCGCCCGACAGATCGTCCGACACCAGGAGCGAGCCGTCCCTGAGCTGGGCGATATCGACCGGGCGGCCGAGATACTCGCCGTCCTCGTTCAGCCAGCCTTCGGCGAAGGGCTCGGTTTTTTCCGCCGTGCCGTCCTCCTTGAGGTAAGTCACCATGACGCGTGCGCCGATCGGCACCGTCCGGTTCCAGGAGCCGTGCTGCGCGGAGAAGATCGCGTTCTGGTATTGCTTGGGAAACATGCGCCCGGTGTAGAACGTCATGCCGAGGTCGGCGGCATGCGCCGCCATCTCGATCTGCGGAAACACGACATTGGCGGGCGGCGTGTCGTTCTTGTATTCATCGGTTCGCGTGTGACCGCCACCGAAATAGGGGAAGCCGAAATTCTGCCCGGCCTCGGTCGCCCGGTTGAGCTCACCCGGAGGAATGTCGTCCCCCATGCCGTCGACCTGGTTGTCGGTGAACCACAAGGTCTTGTCCTTGGGGTTGAAGTCCAAGCCCACCGAGTTGCGGATGCCGCCCGCATAGACCTCGCGATTCTTGCCGTCGCGGTCCATCCGGATGATCCCGCCGACGCCCCATTTCTTGAAGAGGTCGAGCTTGTCGGGCGCCGGCACGTTGAAGGGCTGGCCGAGCGAGACGTAAAGCTTGTTGTCCGGACCGACGCGGCAGACCCGCGCCGTGTGGTTGTAGCTTTCCTCCTCCTTCGGAATGAGCTCGCCCTGCGGCACGATCGGAACCGCCACGACGTCGGGGCCCTCGTAGAAGAATTCGGCCGCCGGATACATCAGCACGCGGTTCTGCTCGACGACGAACAGGAATCCGTCCTTCGAGAAGCATGGGCCGTTGGGAAGGATCATATTGATCGTCGGCGCAAAGGGCTTCACCTCTTCGGCGAAGCCAGTCTTGCCGCGGTCGGTGACCGCATAGATCTGACTCTTGCGCGTACCCACGAAGGTCACGATGCCCTGCGGTCCGACCGCCATGTGGCGCGCGTCCGGCACCAGCGCGTAAAGACCGATGTGGAAGCCGGCGGGCAGCTTGATGGTCTGGAGGTGCTTCTTGAGCGCCTCGGCCTTCGGGCCGCCCTGCGGAATCGTGGGTATGTTGGGCGATGCGCCGGTCGTCTTGAACGCGCCCAGCCTCCCGAGGTTATCCGGCGGCGTCTGGGCGAACGCCGCCGTGGCGGCGAGCAGCGCTGCAGTCGACAGCGCCATCGTGTGCTTGTGCATGTCGAACCTCCCGTTCCTCCGGAGCTTGCGCGCGCCCCGTGAGCAACCTCAAGCTTCGCAGATCGCAGTACCGGTTCAAGTAGTTTGCGCCGCGCAAGCGGCGGCGATGCGGTTCTCCGCCCCTACGCTCACACCATCGCCGGCAGGTCGTCCACCAAGCGCGCCACCACGCTCTCCCAGTCGCCCGGTTGCGGCTGGCGATAGAGCCGCACCGACGGATACCAGGGGCTGCTGTCGGACTGCGCGGTCCAGCGCCAGTCGCACGAGAACGGCAGCAGCAGCCACACCGGTCGGCCCATCGCGCCCGCCAGATGCGCCACCGAGGTGTCGACGGTGATCAGGAGATCGCACCCGGCCAGCACCGCGGCGGTGTCGTCGAAATCGGCGAGCTCCGCGCCGAGCGCCAGCACGGGCGCCGCCGCCAGGATCTCGGCATCGCCCGCGCGCAGATCGCGTTGCAGGCTCACGAAGCGGGCGGCATCGCCGGCCCAGAGCGGGCGCAGCAGCGCCAGCGGAACCGAGCGATGAATGTCGTTGGCGTGCGCGGCATTTCCCGCCCACGCCAAGGCGACGCGTGGCCCCCCGAGCGCCTCCAGGCGCGGACGCCAACGATCGACGCGCTCGGCATCCGCCGAAACATAAGGGATCCCGGTCGGCACGGACGAGAGCTCGGTCTTGAAGGCCATCGGCAGGCTGCCGAGCGGACAGTGAAACTCATAGGCCGGTCGCGCTTCGCCGCGCGCGATCACGCTGCGGACCCCCTCGAGCCGGGCGAGCAGCGGCTTGAGCTCCGGATGGGTTTCCAGGATCACGTTTGCGCCGGCGCGCCCGAGCAGGCGGGCGTAGCGCGCGAACTGAATGGTGTCGCCCAGTCCCTGCTCGGCATGCAGCAGGATCGTCTTATGGTGCGGCGGCTCGTCGCCGCGCCACAATGGCCGGCCAAAATTTTGCCGCAGGTGCTCGGTGCCGGACCGCTTCCATCGCCATTCATATTCTGCCTGGCCGCGCGGATAGTCGCCGATCGCCAGCAGCGCGAGCGACTTGTTGAAATGCGCATCCGCGAAGTCGGGCTCGATCGCGATCGCCCGCTCGAAGCTCGCGATCGCATCGGCGTGGCGATTGAGCGCCTGCAGCGCGACCCCGCGGCTGCTCCAGGCGCTCGCATGGTTCGCCACCAGGGCGAGCGTGCGGTCGTAGGCGGCGACCGCCTCCGCGGGACGGCCGAGCGCGGCGAGCGCAAGGCCGCGGTTGTAGAAGACGATCGGATTGGGCCCGGCGACGAGAGCCGCCTCGAAATCGGCGAGCGCCTCCGCGGGACGCTGCAGCGCCGCCAGCGCCGCGCCGCGATTGGCCCTCGCCTCCGCGTGTCCCGGAGCGACAGAGAGGATCCTGTCGAAACAGGCCAGTGCTTCGGCCGGGCGCCGCAACGCGAGCAGCACGTCGCCGCGATTGCCGAGGGCGTCGATGCTGGCGGGATCGATCGCGAGCGCCTTATCGAAGCTCGCCAGCGCGTCGGCGTCGCGCTTGAGGGCGCGCAACACGTGGCCGAGATGAATGCGCGCGTCCGCCGAGCCGGGCCGCGCCGCAACCGCCGCCGTCATGTGGCGGAACGCCTCGCCCGGCTTTTGGCGCTGCATCTTGAGCTCGGCCAGCAATTGTAGGGTCTCGAACTGATCCGGCAGAGTCTTGAGGATGCGCGTATAGATTTTCTCCGCCTCGGCGAGCCGGCCCTGCCGCTGCAGGGTCATGCCCTCCTCGATGGTGCGGCCGAGGTCGCTCAAGAACTGTCGGGACGCCGGTTTTGGCATGGGCTCAACGCTGGTCCGTCATCGAAGCGATCGACATAAGGGTGGGTGGAAATGGAGGCCCGCTCGTTCGGGTGGGCGACGTTACGCGGCTTGCCGCCGCGGCCGCAAGCGGTGTCGGGCGGCGCGGCCTGTCCGCGCTACCGTCCTGCGGCCCGCCGGAATACCTCGAGCCGCAGCGGCAGCATGGCGCCGAGCCAGACCGCATGGTCGGTATGGTCGACGTAGTCATCGCCGGTCTCCGCATGCAGCAGGATGGTGAGACCGTCGCGGTTGAGCATGAGCCAGGGCAGGAAGGAGCCCAGCAGGGCGCGCGGAAACGCGATCTGATACATCGATTGCGGATGCGGCCCGACCAGCGCGTCGTGCCAGCGGCCGAGCGTCGCCGCGGGGAATGCCGCCGCCACCCGCTCGCGCAACCGCGCGGCCCGGTCGCGGGTCGCGGCCGGATCGTAGTAGATGTGGGCGTGGTAGGCCGTGATGATCGCGGGATCCACCGGCGGCGCGCTCGCAGTGTCTGGGTTCGGCATGGAAGACTCCTGGGGCGCTCACGCGCGCAACGACCGAAGACGTAAAGGTGATTGACAAATTCTATCAGGATTGCCGACAGTGGAAACACGCAACAAACAAGATCGCAGGACGCCATGACAAAATATCTGCTGGTGAGCTTCAAGACCTGTCCCTGGGTACAGCGCGCCGCAATCGTGTTGCGCGAGAAGAATGTCGACTTCGAGTTCCGCCACATCGAGCCCGACAACCGGCCCGACTGGTTCCTCGCCATTTCGCCGCACAAGAAGGTGCCGGTGCTGCGCATCGACGACAAGGTGTCGCTGTTCGAATCGAATGCCATCGCCGAATACCTGGACGAGACGATCACGCCGCGGCTGCATCCCGCCGATCCGGTCGCGCGCGCGGTGAACCGCGCCTGGACCGACTACATCCCGACCTTCGCCCAATCGGTGACCGGATGCGCCTATGCCGACAGCGAGGCGGATTTCAACAAGGCGATCGAGCAGATTCCGGCGGCCTTCGACCGGCTCGAGAAGGCGCTCGCGAAACAAGGCAGCGGCCCCTTCTTCAACGGATCCGCCTATGCGCTGGTGGACGCCGGCTACGCGCCCTTCCTGCAGCGCTATGTCTTCCTCGACCGGATCCGCACGCTCGGCCACATGGAGAAATTCCCGCGCCTCAAGGCGTGGACCGACGCCCTGATGGCGCGTCCGTCGACGCATTCGTTTGCGCCGGCCGAGTTCGAGGCGATGTACCGGACGAACGTCAAGCGCCGCAACAAGTGGCTGTCGCAATTCGTCGAGGCCGCAGCGGTGGCGGCGGAGTAGGCAGCCGCCTCTTTGCGCATGATCTTGTCCGAAAAGTCTGCCAACTTTTCGGGATCATGCGCCCTCACCGCTCGCCCGCCACCACATAGGCCCACAGCGCCTCGACCTGCTCGGGCTTGAGCAGGTCGCCCCAGGGCGGCATCTGGTTCTTGCCGCGCGTCACCGACGACACGAAGCGCTCGTGCGCATCGTGCGGGAATTCGCGCAGGTCGAAGGCGCCTTGCGGCTCGCGCATGCGCGAGCCGTGGCAGGGCGAGCAGTTGCGGGCGAAGATGTCCGCGCCGCTCTTGATCTGCTCCGGCTGGAACGACGCTTCCTGCGCCAGGGCGTACGGGCAGGCGAAAGCCGCCAGCAAGGCGAGCATACCGGCCACGGCGAAAGCCCGACTGTGACGAAAAACCCGGGCAAGGCGCGCGCCTTGCCCGGCACTTCGGACGCAAATGTCCGCCATGCTCAGTCCGGCATCAGCGCGAAGGTCCACACCGAGCCGCCCTGCGGCACGTTCTTGAGCGCCTGCCGGGCGATGTTCCAGTAGAGCCCGCCGACGCCCGACAACACCGTGACATATTGCCGGCCGTTCTGGGTGAAGGTGACCGGCTGCGCGTTGATCCCCGAGCTGGTCTGGAACTGCCACAGGGTCTTGCCGGTGTCGGCGTCGAGCGCGACGAATTCGCCGGTCTCGCGACCGGTGAACAAGAGGCCGCTGCCGGTCGCGAGCATCGCCGACCAGTTCTGGAAATCGGTGAGCGGCACGCGCCACTTCTGCTGACCGGTCAACGGATCGATCGCGTCGACATGGCCGATGGGCTCGCCCGCGTTCGGCATCGCGAGATTGTCGATGAACTGATAGCGCTCGCCCTTCACGAAGGGACCGATCGGCAGGTGCTTGTAGAGCCGCCCTTCGTGGTTCGTGTTGGCGTAGAGCAGCCCGGTTTCCGGATTGAACGCCGCATGCGGCCAGTTCTTGGCGCCGCGGGTCGACGGCCAATGCTCGACCTGCTCGCCCGCGCGCAGCTTCCTGGCGACCTCGGTCTCGACCGGCCGGCCGGTCTCCAGGTCGACATGGCTCGCCCAGTTCACCTTCTCATAAGGCTTGGCCGAGATCAGGCCGCCATTGGTGCGATCGAGCACATAGACGAATCCGTTGCGGTTGAGCTGCATCACCACCTTGCGCTGGTTTCCGCCGACCTTGAGGTCGGCGATGATGAGCTCCCAGCAGGCGTCGTAGTCGTAGGCGTCGTTGGGCGTGAACTGGTAGTGCCAGACGATCTCGCCGGTCTTGGGCCGCATCGCGAGCACCGAGGAGGTGTAGAGATTGTCGCCCGGCCGGCCCTGCGAGGCCCACGGCGCCGGATTGCCGACGCCCCAATACATGAGGTCGAGATCGGGATCGTAGGAGCCGGTGATCCAGGCCGAGCCGCCGCCGATTTCCCACGCGTTTGAGTCCTGCGGCCAGGTCTCGTTGCCCGGCTCGCCGCGCGCCGGAATGGTGTAGCGCCGCCACAGGTGCTCGCCGGTCTCCGTGTTCCAGCCGTCGATGAAGCCGCGGATGCCGAACTCCGCGCCGGAGATGCCGGTGATCAGCACGCCGTTGGCGACCAGCGGCGCCACCGTCATCGAATAGCCGTCGCGCCATTCGGCGACCTTCTGCTTCCAGACTTCCTTGCCGGTCTTGGCATCGAGCGCCACCACGAAGGCATCGAGCGTGGTGCGGAAGACCTTGCCGTTGTAGATCGCAGCGCCCTTGTTGGAGACGCCGCAGCACACGATGCGCGGAGTCTCGGGCAGCCACTCGACCGGCGTCTTCCAGATCTGCTTGCCGGTGGCGACGTCGATCGCGACCGTCGACTTGGCGTCGGTCACATACATCACGCCGTTGTAGACGATCGGCTGCGCCTGCTCGCCCCACTGGTTGTCCAGGCTCAGGCTCCAGACCGGGACCAGGCGCTTGACGTTGGTCTTGTCGATCTGCTTGAGCGGGCTGAAGCGATTCTGGCTGTAGCCCATGCCGTAGGTGAGGATATTGTCGGTGTTCTTGCCGTCGTTCTTGAGGTCGTCGAGCGTCTGCGCGCAGGCCGCGCCGCCGAGCGCGAACAAGACGGCGGCCGCCGAGATAAGCAGCTTCATGATTTTCCTCCCAGGCCCGCTTGGCGCAAACGCCTAAGTCCGATCGACTGTCGATCGTCGTCGGCGTTCTGCCGGGCCGCCATTTGCCGGAAACGCGTTTGCAGGGCACGCGTTTGCGACAGGTTAGCCTTCTCTCCCGCTCCGGTACAGGGGCCGGAAGCGCGCCGGCGGGCTGCCGCCCACTCCTTACCGCTTGTTCATAAAATTCTGCTTCAGTCGCAGGCGGGCCGAGCGCTCAGGCTCGCGTGAGGACGTGCGGCATGGCCATGGCCGAAATCGACGATGCCAAGACGGCGGGCCGTTTCGGGTTCCGGGCGCTCGCCGCGCGCCTGCGCGCCTGGCGCGACGACGACAGCGACCGCTCCATCGCCCAACGCATCGCCGGCGGCGCCTTTCTGATCCGCGTGGCGAGCGCGGTCATCATCTATGTGTCGCAGGTGCTGCTGGCGCGCTGGATGGGACGCTTCGAGTTCGGCATCTATGTCTATGTGTGGGCATGGGTCGGCTTTCTCGGCATGCTTTCGCCGATCGGGGTCGCCTATTCGGCGCAGCGATTCATTCCGGAATACCGGACGCGCCGCGACCACGACGGCCTGCGCGGATTCCTCCTCGGCAGCCGCTGGCTGTGCCTCGCGCTCGGCACCTCCGCCGGCGCGCTGCTCGCCGGGACCGTGATGATCTTCGCCGACAAGATCCCGCCCTACTACTTTCTTCCCTTCATGATCGCGAGCCTCGCGCTGCCGATCTTCGCGGTGAGCTCGGCGCAGGACTCGATCGCCCGCGCCTTCAACTGGATCGATCTTGCGCTCGTTCCCGGATTCATCGTCCATCCGCTCATCATCATCGCCACGATGGCGGCGGTACATTTCTACGGTGCGCCCGTTACGGCGCTCTACGGGTTGATCGCGGCATCCGCCGCCCTGTGGCTCGTGGTCCTGATTCAGGTGGCGCTGCTGGGGCGGCGGCTCGATCGCGACGTCGCGCGTGGCGCAAGGCGCTATGAGATCAAGGAGTGGCTGCGAACGTCGCTGCCGATCTTCCTGGTCGACAGCTTTTTCATTCTCCTGACCTATGTGGACATCCTGATCCTGCAGCTCTTCGTCGGACCGGCGGAGGTCGCCGTCTATTACGCCGCGACCAAGACGCTGGTGCTGATCAGTTTCGTCTATTTCGCGGTGGCCGCCGCCTCCGCCCATCGGTTCAGCCAGTATCACGTCGCCGGCGAGACCGAGAAGCTCGCGCGCTTCGTCACCGATACGATCCGCTGGACCTTCTGGCCTTCGCTCGCGGTCGCCGTCGCGTTGCTGGTGGCGGGCAAACCGCTGCTGGCGCTGTTCGGGCCGGGCTTTGCCGACGGCTATCCGCTGATCTTCGTCCTGGTCATCGGGCTCATGGCGCGCGCCTCGGTCGGCCCCTCGGAGCGCCTCCTCAACATGGTCGGGCAGCAGCGGGCCTGCGCGCTCATCTATGCCTGTGCGTTCGCGACCAATCTCATTCTCTGTCTGCTGCTGATCCCGCGGTTCGGGCTTTTGGGCGCCGCCTGCTCGACCGCCACGGCGGTGGTGTGCGAATCAGTGCTCCTGTTCGTCGTCACCAAGCGCCGGCTCGGCCTGCATATCTTCATCATCGGCCGGTAGCGCCAGCGCAAGATCACTTCAGATTGAAGCGCAGATTCCGTCATGGCCGGGCATGACGGAGCGCGTGGCACGCGCCAGCCGCCGCCGATCAATGCAGGCTCGGCGCCTTGAAGAAGCGGTTGCGATCCGACGACACGACGGACTGCTCGAAGGTCCGCCCGTCGCGATAGATCATGAGCGGCACCTCGACGCCGGCCGCGCCGCGCGACCAGATGCGCCGATAGAGGCCGGCGAGATCGCTGACCTCCGCGCCGCCGACCGAGAGCACCACGTCGCCGGTCTTCAGGCCCGCCTTCTGGGCAGGTCCGCCGCGCGCGAGACCGACGACGACGATCTTGTCCTCGATCTCGGTCGCGTAAAGGCCGAGCCAGGGCCGCTGCGGCCGGTTGGCTCGGCCGGTCTTGAGCATGTCGTCGAGGATCGGCTTCAACAGGTCGATCGGCACGACCATGTTGAGATCGCCGCCCGGGCGGCCGCGCTCCGGCGCCTGCTGCATCTGCAGCGAGCCGACGCCGAGAAGGTCGCCGGCAGAGCCGATCAGCGCGGTGCCGCCCCAGTTGGGATGCGCCGGCGTGGTGAAGATCGCTTCGTCGAGCACGTATTCCCAGTAGCCGGCGAATTCCTGCTTGGCCGCGATGCGCGCCGCGACCGAGCGCTTGCGCCCGCCGGCGCCGCCGACCACGACCGGCTCGCCGACCCGGGTATCGCTCGAGCGGCCGAGCGCGAGCGACGGCAGATCGAGCCGCGCCAGCGCCTGCACCAGACCGAAGCCG
>DATBBS010000108.1:0-5077 GCA_036270895.1 Xanthobacteraceae bacterium | reverse complement strand
TTTCACGCCCTTCGCGCAGCTCCATGCGGCGACCTCGCGGGTCACCATCCTGGTCTACACCATGCCGATCTGGGCGAGCCTGCTGGCGCGCCTGGTGCTGGGCGAGCGGTTGAATGCGACCCGCGCCGTCGCGCTCGCGCTGTGCGTCGCCGGCATGTCGGTGCTGATCTATCCGCTCGCCGCCACCGGCATTCCGGCCGGCATCCTGCTGGCGCTCGGCGCCGCCATGAGCTGGGCGGCGGGCACCGTCTACCTGAAATGGGCGCGCATCGACGCCGAGCCGATGGCGGTGACCTTCTGGCAGCTGGTCGTCGCCTTCGTGGCGATCGGCGCCTGCCAGCCGGTGTTCGAAGGCTCGCTCCACCTCTGGCCGGTGCAACCCAAGACCATGGCGGCGCTCGTCTTCAGCGGGCTGGTCGGCTCGGGACTCGCTTATTTCCTCTGGTTCGACATCGTGCGGCGGCTGTCGGCGGTATCGGCCTCGCTCGGCGCCTTGAGCGTGCCGGCGGTCGGGATCGTGGCTTCGGTCGTGATGCTGGGCGAGCGTCCGACCGTGCCGGACATCGTCGGCTTCGCGCTGATTTCGGCGGCGGCGGCGTTCGTGCTGCTGGCGCCGAGCGGCGCGCCCGCGCGGGGGGAGCCGGCGTGAGTGGTGGCAAACGCCCTCTCAGCCCGACACGCGGGCCATGACCGGGCGAAAAAACGTTCGACGGCGTGCGGGTTGACTCGATCAGGAGTTCGGCGCTTGCAGCGAAATCATTTTCGTTGCCGAACGATACCGAGCAGAAACGATACCGGGCAGATCAGGCCGCGCCGCGGTGTGATCACATGACTCCTATCTCAAACGTATCGTTACCCCGCCCACGGCAGCCGACACTTCGGCGCCGACCCTTGGGCCGCTGAGCTCCAAGACGACGCCATTGGCATTTCGCAGTCGAACGCCCGCGGCCCCGGCCGCAACGGCGGCGCCGGCGCCGATCGCGCTGTAAGTGCCTTCAATCGAAGCCGGCCCTCTCAGATTCAAGGCCCGCCCGTCCAGCCTGGTTGTCGAGGCTCCGATCGTGAAGCCAACGCTCATGCCCGATACGGTGAATGGATAGCGCCTGCCGTGGAGGATCAGCACGCCCTCGCCGCCGCCGACCCCGATGATGAACCCGCCTTTCGTGAATACTACCGCAACCCGACCCGTTTCGGCCCGCGATGGCGTGCTGAAACCAGCCACGCCGACGAGCAACGCAACCAGGGCGACGTTGATGCCAAACTTTTTCATGAACGTTTTCCTCTGAAGGGCGCTGTGCGGCGCCGACGCATTGGGCAAGAGGATGTGAATGCTCAAACCGCAAGTAGAATGCAGGAGACGTTGCGTGTCCGCAAGATGGTCGGCCTTGGCGTTCTCGACATAAGGTGCTGGACCACCGCCTGAAGGTTCAGGTCGAGACGCGCCGAACGCAAAGCCGTTGAAGAGCTTCGGCGGCGCGGGTGCGATCGCGGGCGGAATGCGGCGCAAGCCGACCTTTACGAAGCGCCCCGCCAACCTACAAAAAGCTCTGCGGATCGATATCCACCTCGAGCCGCAGGTCGCCCTTCGGCTTGGGCGCCGCGGCGAGCCAGTCGCGCAGATAGGCCGAGAGATCGAAGGCGCGCGGCGTCTTCACCAGCAGCCGGAAGCGGTGGCGGCCGCGCACCACCGCGAGCGGCGCCTCGGCGGGCCCGAGCACGCGCGCCGCCGCCTCCTGCGGCGCGGCGCGCGCCAGGCTGCGGGCAAATCCCTCGGCGTCGGGCCGGCTGCCGGCCGAGATCACCAGGGCGGCGAGCCGGCCGAACGGCGGATAGCCGGCGCTTTCGCGCGCCGTGATCTCGGTCCCATAGAAGGCCTCGCGGTCGCCGGCGATCAACGCCTTCATGACCGGGTGATGGGGCTGATGGGTCTGCAGGTAGCCGTGGCCGCGCCGCCCTTCGCGCCCGGCCCGCCCCGACACCTGATGCAGGAGCTGGAACGTGCGCTCGGCCGCGCGCGGATCGCCGTTGCTCATGCCGAGATCGGCGTCGACGATGCCGACCAGGTTGAGCTTGGGAAAATGATGCCCCTTGGCCACCAGCTGCGTGCCGATGATGAGATCGACGCGGCCTTCCGCGATCTCGTTGAGCTCCTGGCGCATGCGCTCGACGGTCGCGATCAGGTCGCTCGACAGCACCAGGATGCGGGCCTGCGGAAAGAGCGCCGCCGCCTCCTCCTCGATGCGCTCGACGCCGGGGCCGCACGCCGTGAAGCTGTCGGTCGCCTGGCATTTCGGGCAGGCGGTGGGTGGCGGCGTCGCGAAGCCGCAATGATGGCAGACCAGCTGGCGGCGGAATCTGTGATCGACCAGCCAGGCGTCGCAGTGAGGACACGACAGGCGGAACCCGCAGGCGCGGCACAGGGTCAGCGGCGCGTAGCCGCGGCGGTTGAGGAACAGCAGTGCCTGCTCCTTGCGCTCGAGCGCGATGTTCACCGCCTCGGCGAGGCGCGGCGCGATGAAGCGCCCGCGCGCGGGGCCCTCGCGGGTCAGGTCGATCGCTTCGATCACGGGCATCTGCTGGCCGCCGAAGCGCTCGGGCAGGCTCAGCCGCCGGTAGCGGTCGCGCCGCGCATTGACCTCGGTCTCGACCGACGGCGTCGCCGACGCCAGCACGACCGGGATCTGCCCCAGGCGGGCGCGCACCACCGCCATGTCGCGGGCGTGGTAATGCGCGCCGTCCTCCTGCTTGTAGGCGGCGTCGTGCTCCTCGTCGACGATGATGAGGCCGAGATCCGCGAAGGGCAGAAAAAGCGCCGAGCGCGCGCCCGCCACCACGCTCACCTCGTTCGCCGCCACGGCCGCCCAGGTGCGGGCGCGCAGGCGCGGCGCGATCTCCGAATGCCACTCGGCCGGCCGCACGCCGAAGCGTTCGGCGAAACGGTCGAGGAACTGCCCGGTGAGGGCGATTTCCGGCATCAGGATCAGGGTCTGGCGCCGCCGCGCCAGCGCGGCCGCGATCGCCTCGAAATAGACCTCGGTCTTGCCCGACCCGGTGACGCCGTCGATCAGACTGACGCCGAAGCCGCCGGCCGCGACGCTTGCCCGCAAGGCGTCAGCCGCAACGCGCTGGGGCTCGCTCAGGTCGGGGACCCGATGCAGCGGATCAGGCGGCCGCGCCACCGGCGCGGGCGGCAGCGGCAGCGTCTCGAGCGTGCCCTCGTCGACCAGGCCGTCGATCACGCCGACGGAGGCGCCCGCCTCCCGGGCGGCCTCGCCCTTGGGCCGCGCCATCCCGTCCGAGAGCAGCGCCAGCACGCGCGCGCGCGCCGCCGTCATGCGCTGCGGCGCCGGGCCGGCGAGCCGCACCCCGATGCGAACGCGCTCGGGGCCGAGATGCTCGCCCATGCGCAACGCCATGCGCAGCACCATGCCGCGCGACGACAGCGTGTAGCCGGCGACCCAGTCGACGAATTGGCGCAGCTCCGGGCGCAGCGGCGGCACGTCGAGCTTCTCGGCGACGTCGCGCAGCCGGTTATGCAGCCCGGGCCGGACCGTCACATTGTCGGCCCACACCACGCCGGTGGTCTCGCGCGTCCCGAGCGGCACCCGCACGACATCGCCCGGCGCCAGATCGAGGCCGGCCGGCACCCGATAGGAATAGCTCTGGTCGAGCGCGACCGGCACCAGCACGTCGACGAGCTTGGCGGGGTGCAGCGCAAACGAAGGCTTGGCGGGCAATGCGTCCTTGTCCTCGCGTTCTGTCCGTGGCCGCGATTCGCTCGCAGGCGAGGCGGCGATTATACCAACTCGCACGAATTCCGTTCTGGTTCTGGCCGCTGATCCGCCGAAGCGCGGGTCGCCGATAGGCGACCACGCCGTCACACCGTGATCTGCGTCCCGACCTCGACCACGCGTCCGGTCGGGATATGGAAGAAGTCGGTGGCGTCGCTGGCGCTCTTGGCGAGCCCGATGAACAGGTGATCCTGCCAATGCGGCATGCCCGAGCGGCTGTCGGGCTTGAGCGCGCGGCGCGACAGGTAGAACGAGGTCGACATGATGTCGAAGTTCCAGCCCTGCCGGCGCGCGATCGCGAGCGCCTTCGGGACGTTGGGCGTCTCCATGTAGCCGAATTTCAGCGCGACCCGGGTGAAATGCGGCGAGACCGGCGTGATCGCGACCCGCGCCTCCTCCGACACGCGCGGGATATCGGCGGTCACGACGGTGAGGACCACGTTCTGCTCGTGCAGCACCTTGTTGTGCTTGAGGTTGTGCAGGAGCGCCGTGGGGGCGGAGGCCGGATCGCTGGTGAGGAAGACGGCGGTACCCGGCACGATGTGCGGCGGCTTGCGCTCCAGGCTGTGCACCAGCGTTTCCAGCGGCACCTCGGCGCGCCGGGTCTTGGCCGCCAGGAGCGTGGTTCCGCGCCGCCAGGTGATGATCAGCAGCACCATGGAGATGCCGAACAGCAGCGGCACCCAGGCGCCTTCCAAAAGCTTGAGCAGGTTGGCGGTGAGGAAAACGCCGTCGACCGCCACCAGCGGGATGATCAGCAGCGCGGCCTGCCACCACGTCCATCCCCACAGCCGCCAGATGACGATGAAGCCGAGCAGTCCGTCCATCACCATGGTGGTGCTCACCGCAATGCCATAGGCGGAGGCGAGCGCGCCCGAGGTGCGGAACAAGAGGACCAGCATCACCACGCCGACCAGCAGGGCGGTATTGACCCGCGGGATGTAGATCTGTCCCGCAAACGCCTCCGACGTATGCAGGATCGCGAGCCGCGGCAGAAAGCCGAGCTGGATCGCCTGGCGCACCAGCGAATAGGCGCCGGTGATCACGGCCTGGCTCGCGATGATGGTCGCCGCGGTGGCGAGCGCGATCATCGGCAGCAACATCTGCTCCGGAACCATGCGGTAGAAGGGATTCTCGATCGCCGTCGGATCGGCCAGCACCTTGGCGCCCTGCCCGAAATAATTGATGAGCAGCGCCGGCAGCACGAGGGTGAGCCACGCGGTCTGGATCGGCTTGCGGCCGAAATGGCCGAGATCGGCATAGAGCGCCTCGCCGCCGGTCACCGC
>DATBBS010000107.1:0-5860 GCA_036270895.1 Xanthobacteraceae bacterium | reverse complement strand
GCCAATGTGGCGCAGCTCGGCCGGCCGGCCGATCACGCGATGTGTCTCGACATGGTGACGCGGCTGCCGGCCGCGCTCATGAACGCATCGGATTACGGCATCGCGGTGGGAAATCCGGCCGATCTGGTGGTGTTGGATGCGCCGGATGCAGCTGCCGCCGTGGCCGAGATCGCGCAGCCCCTGAAGGGCTGGAAGCACGGCCGGCAAACATTCTCACGCGCCTCTCCGGTCTTGCATCGGCCGGAATGACCGAAGTTTGCTCACCGGCATCCTTCGCGGGCGGACAGCCCGCGCGTCAGGTGCGGCACAACGAGCTGTGCAGCTTGCGCAGCTCCGCGAGCGCTTCCTTGGTGTCGTTCATCTGGCGCTCCAGGAGCTCGATCTGCTCGAGGCACTTCTCGCGCGTCATCTTCAATACCTGCTGCGACGCACGCCCGTCCTCGGCCGCGATCATCTGCGAAATCTCGGCGATGGTGAATCCGAGCTTGCGGCCTTTGAGGATCAGCAGCAGATGTTGCTGGTCGTTCTGCTTGTAGATGCGGGCACGCCCCTCGCGCGCCGGCGCCAGCAGGCCTTTGCTTTCGTAAAAGCGCAGCGCGCGCGGCGTGACGCCGAATTTCTCGGCCATCTGGCTGATCGTGAGAACCTCGTCCTTGGTCAGCGGGTCGGTAGTGGCCGCGTCGATCCAGACCACGTCCGAACCCATCAGCGGGGTTGGGGTCGGGGCTAGCTGGGCAAAATCCGGCTTCATGGCGATACATCCTCAGATTATATTGTTGCTTATGGTCCGATCTTCCTCGGACGTTAGGTCAATCCTTTGCGCAGTTTTGCTGGCTGGGCGAGAAAGATACCGCGACCCGAGGGTAAATTGCGGTAAACTCTGATCAAATCCAAATGCTTAGCCGGAGCAAAAATGCTCGGGCCGTCATCCTGAGAGGGGCACCCGGCGCGCCGGATGGCGCAACATCGCGACGCCCGCGCCGCGCTTCGGCTGGTGCGGGGGCGGTGGTGGTGATTCGATTGATGCAACCACTGGGTATGGCCGCCCCCTGCGGGGATGAGGCGGTGGGTCAGCTCCCGCCGAGCAGGCCGGCGGCCGCGAGATCGCGCATGAGCCGATCGACGATCGCGGGGTCGTAGATGCTTTTTTCCAGCAGACGGCGGGCCTCATCGCGCCACGCCGGCTGCACCTCGAGCAGGCGGTGGATGCTTCGCCGCGCCAGATCCTCATTCCCGCTGGCTCGGCCCGCGATCGCCTTGGCGGCCAATCCGAGAGGATAGTCGTCGGCGGTGATCTGCTCGGCTTGAAACGCGGCCTCCTTCGTGTTGCCGGTGAGATAGTTGCCGAGAAAAAGGTAGAAGTGATGCCAGGACGGATGAATGCTGCCGTCGTCGTCGGTTCGCTGCAGCATCGCCATGCCGCGCGCGATATTGCCGGTCATGATCAGCCGACCGCCATATTCGGCGACGGTGAGCAGGTCGTATTTGTTGAGCGCCATCGCCTTGTCGCCCGACGCGAAGGCGGCGGCGACATCGTGCCGCGCATACTGCACGACGAACAGCATCTGGTAGGCGCGGCCGCTCGCGGGCGCCAGCTCGATCGCATGGCGGGCCGCGCGCAGCGCCCGGTCGAGCGGCGGCGGATCGCCCGCCTTCACGGGGAGATCGAGCAGATATTCGCGGTAGTAGACGACCGCGAGGAACTCGAAGCCGACCGCGAAGCCGGGATCGACCGAGGTCAGATATTCCAGGCAGGCGCGGGCGCGCTCGTGCGTGCCCGGATCGACCGAACGGAATGACTCGGCCGCCTCGAGGATGCAGCGATAGCGCGGATCGCCGGCCGCGGAGGCGAGGTGCTTGGCGCGGTCGTGGGCGCGAATGACACCGTAGGACTGGAGCAGCGTGTTGGCCAGGGCGCCGACGATTTCTTCCTCGGCCGCGGCCGCGTCGGCCTGGGTCGCCGGCTGCTCGAAAGTCCGCGACCACGCGATCGTGCCCTCGGCGGTGTCGATCAGCTGGAACAGGATCGTGGTCGCGGTCTCGCCGTAGTCGATCGAGGCGGTGAGCCGATAGTCGACATGCGGCGCGCTCGCGGAGGGGAGGGAGGAGCTTGAGGCCGTGTTGTCGGCCGGCCGGGGACCGAACGAGACATTGATGGTGTCGAAGCGCGCAAAGGCGTCACGCAGCCTTTCGGTCAACGAGCCGGCCGCGATGCTGCCGGTCCGCGGAACACCGACCACACGCGGAGATTCGATGTTGATCGTCGGCATGCCGTTGCCGCGCGGCAGCCCGCTCGTGGTCGGCAGCGTGTCCGTGCTCGCCGTTTGCTCCGCGTTCGGCGCAGCGGAATTGCCGCCGTAGAGCCAGAGGAGGGCGCCAAGCAGGCCGGCTCCCAGCAGGACCGCCGCGATGGCGAGCCAGGCCACCCGGCCCCCGAACGCGGCCGGGCGCACGGCCACAGGCGCGGCCGCCGGCACGCTGCGGTGGGCAAAGGCCGGGACATAGCTCCCGCGCGGAAGCTCGATCGCGATCGGATCGCCGGCGCCTTCGCCCGCATAGAAGCGCTCCATCGCGCGTCGCAGGCGGGTCGCCTCGACGCGGACGATCGGGTCGATTTGCGGGTTGAAGCGGGGATCGCGGCCGAGCGCCTCGACGCCGATGGTGTAGCCCTTCAGGCTGGCGCCACGGCCGCCCAACGTTTCCTCGACGATGAAGCGCAGGAAGGCGCCGAGCTGGGGAGAGGTGCGAAAGGTCTCGCTCGCGACGATCCGATCGAGCGCGGCGCGCACATCGGATTCGCCTGGACCTCCTGCGGGCCCGGAGCCCGTGGGCGTCCTCATCGCGCTCGATCTCTGGAAAGCACGTGCACGGGATTTGCTCGCTCTTGTTCAGGGGACCCGGCGCGGCGTCCCTTGGTGGAGAGTCATGAAATCGAGACGCCCCACGACAAGTCGCATGACTTGTCGTTCGTCATTTTGGCCGCCGTTCGGGACTCACCCCCATCTAGGAATACAACGGGAGATTTCAATTGCACTTGCGGCGGAGCGCCGCGGACCAGCGTCAATGGTAATGCAGGACGTCTCGCCCTTGCGTGCAGTTGCGTCATACCGCGAAAGATGCTGCGGAACCCTACGTCAGGCCTTGCGGGTAAGCTTGTGGCGCGCTCCGCCGCCGCCCCGACGCGCTCGTGCTCAGGTGCGTGTCCGGCGTCATGTCGGCGGATCGATTTGATCGGCGGTGACGTCGCTGGGCCGCCAGAATGCAAGTGGGGGTTGTGCGGTTCTCAAAGCAACCGGGCGACGCTATGTCGGGGGCCGGTATTTTCAGTGCCGCGCCAAGCCCGTATTCAACTACCCGTATACCGTGCAGGGGCTCGCGGGTGTGGCAGCGAGGACACGCTCCCCAAGAGATTTGGTGCGCCCATCATGCTCCCGACCCCAGGTTCCGCCGTGCAACCTCCGGCCACCACACAAAAATACCGTATTCGCACGATTTCCTGCGGTTAACCTTTGGTAAAGAAAGAGTTAAAACGCGTTGACTCGTCTGGGTCGGGGGCATTGAATCGAAAGACTATTCTTTGGGGGGTGAGGGTCGATTGTGAGCTGCCGCGCAGTTTTTATTGCTGCGGTGCTTGCTGCGGCTGTGGCGCCTTTTGCCGCTTCCGCGCAAGTCATCCAACGAGGCGACCTGCCTGGGCGGGAGCGTCAGCGATTCATCACGTCGCCACCCCCGTTGGCCGAGCCGGGCGGCCCCGCCATCGTGCTGCCGAGCACCGCGCCGCCGAGCGGGGCCGAGCGGATCATGCTCACGGTCCGCGACGTCTGCATCAAGGGCGGGACGGTCTACAGCACCGAAGAGCTGGCGCCGCTCTACCGCGACCTGATCGGCCATAAGGTTCCGATCCAGGCGCTCTACGATCTGGCCCAGCGCATCACCGCCAAATACGGCAGCGACGGCTATGCACTGTCGCGCGCGATCGTGCCGCCGCAGAAGCTCTCGCCGAACGGAAGCGTGCCCTGTCTGGAAATCGTCGAGGGCTACATCGACCGCGTCGAGTGGCCGGCAGCGGTCGCGCGTTACCGCGATTTCTTCAGCGACTATACCGCCAAGATCACGGCCCAGCGGCCCGCCAACGTCCACACCATCGAGCGCTACCTGCTGCTGGCGAGCGATCTGCCGGGCCTGCATTTCAGCGCGAGCCTGAAGCCGTCCAAGACCAATCCGGGAGCCTCGACCCTGGTGGTGGCGGTGGTCGAGAAGCCGGTCGACCTGATGGGGCGGCTCGACAATCGCGGCACGCCGTCGCGCGGCCCTTGGGAATTCCTGGTCGGCGCCACCGTCAACAACCTCCTCAAGCAGCACGAGTCCCTGACCATCAACTGGGCGGCGGCGATCCCCCACACCCAGGAGCTCGAGTATTTCGCCTTGAACTACCGTCAGGTGCTCACCAGCGAAGGCCTGTTCGCCTTCGTCAATGCGAGCTACGGCTACGGCAACCCCGGCACCGACTCCCTGCAGCTTCTCGCCTTCAGGGCCAGGAGCAAATACATCGAAGCAGGGCTGGCGAGTCCGGTCATCCGCACGCGCGAGAAGAACCTGACCCTCGGCGCGCTCGCCTTCATGAGCGACAGCTTCAGCGACCTTCTCAATTCCCCGCTCAATCGGGATCATCTGCGTGGCTTTCGCCTCAAGGCGGATGCCGACTGGGCTGATCGTTTCCTCGGCATCAACCAGGTCAACGTGACCTACAGTCAGGGTATCGAGGGGCTCGGCAGCTCCAGGAACAACACCAACGCCGAGATCGTCGATCCGTTTGATCCTAACCCTTCGAAGCTGTCGAACCCCGCGGGCCGGGCCGACTTCGAGAAGATCGAGGCGACGTTGAGCCGGACCCAGCCGCTTTTCGGCCCGGTCTCCGCCTTCGGCTCGATCTATGGCCAGTATGCCTTCAACCCGTTGCTGGTGCCCGAGCAATGCGGTTATGGCGGCCGCTATTTCGGCCGTGCCTATGATCCGTCCCAGCTGCTGGGCGACCAGTGCTTCGAAGCGCTCACCGAGCTGCGTTACGACGTGCCGAAATTCGCGCCCGCGGTCACGCAAGTTCAGTTCTACGCGTTTGCGGACTATGGCCGGCTGTGGCTGCGCGCGCCGGCGCCGGATGCTCTGGGGATCGGCACGCCGGGCAATTTCACCGCGGCCTCGGCCGGCGCCGGGGTGCGGCTCGGTTTCTGGAACAACGTGAGCGCCGACCTTTCGGTCGACAAGGCGATTCACGGGCCGCGTGACGACACCCGCTTATTCATGATCGTTGGTGCGAGATATTAGAGGCCGCGATGATCAGATCCCGCACAGTCTCACTCGTCACGGTCGCGCTGCTGATCGCGCCGCCGAGCGCGTTCGCCAACCCGCTCGGCGCGAATGTGGTCGGCGGCCAGGCGACGGTGCAGGGGCAGGGCAGCGCGCTGGTCACCGTCACGCAGTCGAGCCAGAACGCCATCATCAACTGGAACACGTTCAATCTGGCGCCCGGCGACAAGACGCAATTCAATCAGCTCAACTCCTCGTCCATCGCCCTCAACCGCGTGACCGGAGGTCTCGGGCCTTCGCAGATCTTCGGCGCGATCAGCGCCAATGGGCGCGTATTCCTGATCAATCCCTACGGCATCCTGTTGGGCGCGGGCTCGCAGATCAACACCGCCGGCTTCCTGGCGAGCACCCATGACATCGCGAATGACGATTTCATGGCGGGGAACTACAAATTCAACAAGCCGGGGCAGCCGAATGCCTCGATCGTCAACCTCGGAAACATCCACATCACGCCGAGCTCCACCGGCTTCGCGGCGCTGGTCGCGCCGGGCGT
>DATBBS010000106.1:0-5101 GCA_036270895.1 Xanthobacteraceae bacterium | reverse complement strand
CGGGCTCGGGACCGTGGCGGGCACGTTGCTGGGCGCGCTCGCCGGCTATTCGTCGCTCACCCGCCGACTGATCGATCCGACCCTGCAGGGCCTGCGTGCGGTGCCGTCGATCGCCTGGATTCCCCTGTTCATCCTCTGGCTTGGAATTTTCGAGACCTCGAAGGTCGCCCTCATCGCGGTCGGCGTCTTCTTCCCGGTCTATCTCGGAACCCTGGGGGCGATCCTGTCGGTCGACCGCAAGATCGTCGAGGTCGGGCGGGTGTTTCGCCTGTCCGGGCTCGCGATGGTCCGGCGCATCCTGCTGCCCGCGGTGCTGCCCACCTATGTGTGGTCGCTGCGTGCCGGTCTCGGGCTGGGCTGGATGTTCGTGATCGCGGCGGAGTTCATGGGCGCCTCGGAGGGGCTGGGCTATCTGCTGATCGACGGCCAGCAGCTCGGCAAGCCGGCCGAGATCGTGGCCGCGATCCTGGCCTTCGCGGTGCTCGGCAAGCTGTCGGACGCGCTGGTGGCGGGCGTGGCCGCGCCCTTCCTGCGCTGGGAAGACGCTTTCGGCGCGCCGCACGGGGAGGCGTGAGTGCTCGTCCTCGATCATGTCGGCAAGACCTATCCCAACGGCGTGCGCGCCCTCGAAGGCATCACGCTCACCGTCGCGCCCGGCGAGATCGTCGCGATCGTCGGCGGCTCGGGCTGCGGCAAGTCGACCTTGCTGCGCGCGGTCTCCGGCCTCGACCGCCCGACCACCGGCACCGTCACCCTCGACGGCGCCGCGATCACGGCGCCGCACGAGAAGATCGGCCTCGTGTTTCAGGAGCCGCGGCTGTTGCCCTGGCTCACGGTCGCGCACAATGTCGGCTTCGGGCTCGAGGATCGGCCCAAGCCGGAGCGCAACAGCCGGGTGCGGGCGCAGCTCGATCGCGTCGGCCTCACCGAAAAGGCCATGGTGTGGCCGCGCGAGCTGTCCGGCGGCCAGGCCCAGCGCGTCGCGATCGCGCGCGCCTTCGTGACGCGGCCCGCGGTGCTGCTGCTCGACGAGCCATTCTCGGCGCTCGACGCCTTCACCCGGGTCGACCTGCAGGACCATCTGCTCGACCTGTGGGCCGACACCAAGCCCACCCTGGTCATCGTCACCCATGACGTCGACGAGGCGATCGTGCTCGCCGACCGGGTGATCGTCATGCGGTCGCGGCCGGGCCGGCTCTACGAGGAGATCGTGACCGATCTCGCCCGCCCGCGCGACCGCCAGTCGGCCGCCTTCGATTTCGCCAAGCGCCGGGTGCTCGCCGCGCTCGACCGCTCGCTCGACCGCCAGGTGACCGTCGACGGCGGCGAGACCAGGACCAGCGCCGGCGCGGCCTTGTGGTGGTAGCCATTTCGGCTCTTGACTGTCATTGCGAGCGACCCGCCTATGCTCGCTTCGCGAGCTACGGCGGGCTCAAGTCCGCCGTAGCGCGGAGCGCGAAGGCGGGAGCGAAGCAATCTCCGCAATGCGGCACGAGATTGCTTCGGCATGCTGCGCATGCCTCGCAATGACCAATTAACGGGAGAACCTTATGGATGCCACCGAATTGCGGGCCATGCAGGCGCCCATCAAGGAGCGCTACAAGACCGATCCCAAATCCGCCGTCATCACCTTGCGGGCGAAGGGCACGCTCGACGACAGCCACATCGCCTGCAAGGTCGAGACCGGGCGCGCGCTCGCGGTTGCGGGCCTCCACCCCGCAACGGGCGGCTCGGGTCTCGAGCTGTGCTCGGGCGACATGCTGCTGGAAGCGCTCGTTGCCTGCGCCGGCGTGACCCTCAAGGCGGTCGCGACCGCGCTGGCGATCCCGCTGAAATCCGGCACGGTCTCGGCCGAAGGCGATCTCGATTTCCGCGGCACGCTCGGGGTCGCCAAGGACGCCCCGGTCGGCTTCGCCCAGATCCGGCTGTCATTCGACGTCGACACCGAGGTCGAGCAGGAAAAGCTCGACCAGCTTCTCAAGCTCACCGAGCGCTATTGCGTGGTCTATCAGACCATCAAGAGCGGCCCGCCCGTCGAGGTGCGCATGAAGCGCATGTGAGGCATGCGGACGGATTGATTCGTCATGCCCGCGCTTGTCGCGGGCATCCATGTCTTTAAAGCATCTGCGTCATGCAAGACGTGGATGGCCGGGACAAGCCCGGCCATGACGAAAGATGAGCGCTCAGTCAATGTCTCCCGACCTGCTCTTCCTCCTCTCGCTCGCCGTCAAGATGGCCGTCACGGCGCTGTTCGTGGTCGGCGCCGTCTATTCGGCTGAGCGCGCCGGGCCGGTTGTCGGTGCCATGGTGGCGACGTTGCCGATCTCGGCCGGCCCCGCCTATATCTTCCTGTCGCTCGAGCACGGGCCCGCATTCATCGCCGACAGTGCGCTCGCGAGCCTCGTCGTCAACGCGGCGAACTGTGTGTTCGCGCTGGTCTATACGCTGATGGCGCAGCGCCGCGGTCTCATGCTCAGCGTCGGGCCGGCGCTCGCAGCCTGGGCGGCGGTCGCCTCGTTGTCGCGCGCGCTGCCGTGGACCACGGCGTGGGCCTTCGCGTTCAACGTCGTGGTGCTCGCCGCCTGTCTCGCCATCGGCAACCGGCTGCGCCATGCACGCATGCCGCTCGTCACGCGGCGCTGGTACGACATCCCGCTGCGCGCCTGTATGGTGGCGCTGCTGGTCGCGACCGTGGTCGGTCTCAGCACGCGTGTCGGGCCGACCATCACGGGCATGCTGGCGGTCTTCCCGATCGTGCTCCTCAGCCTGATGCTGATCCTGCATCCGCGCATCGGCGGTCCCGCCACCGGCGCTGTGCTGTCGAATAGCATGCTCGGCTTGGTCGGCTTTTCGTTGACCTGCCTGACCGCGCGGCTCGTCGTCGTGCCGCTCGGCACCGCGGCCGGGTTGTCGTTCGCGCTCGCGGTGTCGATTGGCTGCAATTTTGCCTTCTGGTGGGTGCGGCGCGCCAGGCCGCTACGGATCACGACGGCTTCGTCGTCGCCTTCAGCTTGAGCGCATAGAGCGCTTCCAGCGCCTCGCGCGGCGACATCTCGTCGGGATGCAGCGCCGCGAGCGCCTGGGCGACGGCCTCGGCCGCCTCGTCGCGCGGCGGTGCCGCCGGGGCGCGCGGTGTCGCGGCGAACAGCGGCAGGTCGTCGATCAGTTTGCGGGTCGGCGCCGTGCGATCCACCGCCTCGAGCTCGGCCAGCACCAGCTTGGCGCGCTCGATCACGGCCGGCGGCAGGCCGGCGAGCTTGGCGACCTGGATGCCGTAGGAGCGGTCGGCCGCGCCCGGCACCACCTCGTGCAGGAACACCACGTCGCCATGCCATTCGCGCACCCGCACGGTGGCGTTGAGCAGGCGGCGGAGTTTTGCGGCAAGCGCGGTCAATTCGTGGAAATGGGTCGCGAACAGCGCGCGGCAGCGGTTGGTCTCGTGCAGATGCTCGATCGCCGCCCAGGCGATAGAGAGGCCGTCGAAGGTCGAGGTGCCGCGGCCGATCTCGTCGAGGATCACCAGCGAGCGCGGGCCCGCCTGATTGAGGATGGCGGCGGTCTCCACCATCTCGACCATGAAGGTCGAGCGCCCGCGCGCCAGGTCGTCGGCGGCGCCGACGCGCGAGAACAGCCGGTCGACCACACCGATGCGGGCGCGCCGGGCCGGCACGAAGCTGCCCATCTGGGCGAGCACCGCGATGAGGGCATTCTGGCGCAGATAGGTCGATTTGCCGCCCATGTTGGGGCCGGTCACCACGTAGATGCGGCCGGCGCTCTCGCCCGGCGGAGCCGAGAGGTCGCAATCGTTGGCGACGAATGGCCCGTCGGCGAGCGCCTGCTCGACCACCGGGTGGCGGCCGCCTTCGATCGCGAAATCGATGCCGGCATCGACCTGCGGCCGCACATAGTCGCGCTCCGCCGCCAGCATCGCGAGCGCGGCGGCGACATCCGTCGCCGCGAGCGCCTGGGCGGCCGCCTTGACGGCGTCGGCCGCCGCCACCACCCGTTCGGCGAGCCGCTCGAAGATCGCGAGCTCGAGGCCGAGCACGCGATCGGCCGCGTTGGCGATCTTGGCCTCGAGGTCGGCGAGCTCGGTGGTGGTGAAGCGCACCTGGCCGGCGAGCGTCTGGCGATGGATGAAGCCCGTGTTGAACGGTGGCTTCATCAGCTTGTCGCCATGCTGCGCCGTCACCTCGACGAAATAGCCCAGCACGTTGTTGTGCCGGATTTTCAGCCCGCGCACCTGGGTCTCGTCGGCATAGCGCGCCTGCAGGGCCGCGACCACGCGGCGCGATTCGTCGCGCAGCGCGCGCGTCTCGTCGAGCGCCCCGTCGTAACCCGCACGCACGAAGCCGCCGTCGCGCCGGAAGGCCGGCAGCTCATCGGCGAGCGCCGCCCCGAGTTCCGCCGCAATCGCCGGATCGGGGGCCCGCATCGCGGCAGTGGCCGCGGCCAGCTCGGCGGGCGCGGGATCGAGACGCGCCAGGCGTCCGGCCAGCTCCGCCGCGACCGCGAGCCCGTCGCGGATCGCGGCGAGATCGCGCGGCCCGCCGCGCGTCACCACCAGGCGGGCGAGCGCGCGGGCGAGGTCGGGCGCGGCCGCGAGACTCGTCCGCACCTCGCCGCGCAGCCCCGGGTCGGTCACGAAAGCCGCGACCGCGTCGAGCCGCGCGTTGATGGCCGCCGGATCGGTCAGCGGCGCGGTCAGCCGCTGCGCCAGGAGGCGCGAGCCCGCCGCGCTCACGCTGCGGTCGATCGCCGCCACCAGCGAGCCGCGCCGCTCGCCGGTGAGCGTGCGCATGAGCTCGAGATTGGCGCGGGTCGCCGCATCGATCGCCAGCGTCGCGCCCTGCTGCTCGCGCATCGGCGGCGACAACGGCGGGCGTCTGCCGAGCTGGGTGCGCTCCACATAGGTGATGCAGGCGGCGGCCGCGGTGAGCTCGATGCGGGTGAAGCTCCCGAAGGCGTCGGTGGTCGCCACCGCGAAATAGGACGCCAGCCGGCGCTCCGCGGTGGCGCCGTCGAACACGTCGCGCGGCAGCGGCGTCACGGCGGGCAGCGCGCGCAGCATCGGCGCCACGTCGGCATCGCCATAGAGCGC
>DATBBS010000105.1:0-14975 GCA_036270895.1 Xanthobacteraceae bacterium | reverse complement strand
ACCGTCGTCATCTCGATCATGGCCGGCCGCACGCTGGCGTTTCTCGAAAAGACGCTGCCGGCGGGCACCGCGCTCGTGCGCGCCATGCCCAACATGCCGGCCGCGATCGGCCGCGGCATCACGGTCGCGGTGCCGAATGCGCGCGTCAGCGCGGCGCAGCGCGACCTCGCCGATAAACTGCTGGCGGCGACCGGCGCCACCGAATGGGTCGACGACGAGGCGCTGATGGATGCGGTGACCGCGGTGTCGGGCTCGGGCCCGGCCTATGTGTTTCTGCTCGCCGAAAGCCTCGCACGCGCGGGCGTCGCGGCCGGCCTGCCGCCCGATCTCGCGGCGCGGCTCGCGCGGGCGACCGTCGCCGGCGCGGGCGAGCTCATGCACCGCTCGCCGCTCGATCCGGCCACGCTGCGCCAGAACGTCACCTCGCCGGGCGGCACCACCGCGGCGGCGCTCGACGTCCTGACCGCCAAGGACGGCCTCGACCCGGTCATGGACAAGGCGATAGCGGCCGCGACCCGGCGCTCGCGCGAGCTGGCCGGCTGACGGCCCTGGAACCGCCCGCCTGGGTGGATTAGATCCAAGGGGCGGAACGAGGTCCGGAGCCACGTCCGGACGCCAGTCCGCAAGACCGCACAGGAGGCCGTCATGGCCAAAAAGCCCGCCCGTCCGAAAGCCAGCGCGCCCGCGCGTCCGTCCGGCAGCGATCGCGATCGCATCATTGCGACCTTCATGCGGCTGCTCGCTGAGAAGCCGTTCGAGCGGATCGGCCTTCCCGAGACCGCGGCGGAGGCCGGCGTGTCGCTCGGCGCCCTGCGCGGCGAGTTCTCCTCCACGCTCGCCATCCTGGCGGCCCACACCAAGGCGATCGACCGCCAAGTGCTCGACGGCGGCGAAGGCGACATGACCGAGGAACCGCCGCGCGAACGCCTGTTCGACGTGCTGATGCGCCGGATCGAGGCCTTGGCGCCCCACAAGGAGGCGCTGCGCTCGCTCCTGCGCTCGGCGATGCGCGATCCCGGTCTCGCGCTCGCCCTCAACGCCATGGCGGTGCGCTCGCAGCAATGGATGCTGGCGGCCGCCGACATCTCCTCCTCCGGCCCGCGCGGCCTGCTGCGGGCGCAGGGGCTCGCGCTTCTGTTCGCGCGCGCGTTGCGCACCTTCGTGAATGACGACGACGAAGGCCATGCCCGCACCATGGCGGTGCTCGACCGCGAGCTCGCGCGCGGCGCGCGCTGGGTCGGGTTGCTGGATGATCTGTGCCGCTTCGTGCCGGGCTGCCGGCCGCGACGGCGGCGCGCCCGCGAACGGGACGAGGGCGACGAGGTGGTGGCGGCGTGAGGCGCGCGTTCTAGGGCTCTAACGCGCGGCCCGCCGTGGCCGCAGCTGCATCGGCAGACCCTCGCCGCCGGGCTGCTCGAACAGCGGACAACTGCCGCCGACCTGCGCGCCTTCGATCGCGAGCAGGCGGAGCTTGGTGTCGACGCCGCCGGGCGCCGAGAAGCCGCCGGTCTTGCCGCCGGCCGCGACCACGCGATGGCACGGCACCACGGGCGGAAACGGGTTTTCTCCCAGCGCCTGCCCGACCGCCCGCGCATCGGGCGCCTCCAGCCGCGCCGCGATCTCGCCATAGGTGAGCGTCTGGCCCGGCGGGATGGTGCGGGCGATTTCATAGACGCGGCGATTGAAGGGCGGCACGCCTTCCATGTCGAGCGCCACGTCCGACAGGTCGGCCGCCTCGCCGCGCAGCAACGCCACGATGCGGTCGATCACATGCCGCACGGCCGGGGGCGGCGCTTCCTCCCAGGCCTGCGGACATCGCCGCAGCAGCCGCGCCCGTGTCCGGGCCTCGTCCGTCGCCGGCAGCTGGGCCGCGACGATGCCGCGCTCGTTCCAGGCGATGCCGCAGCGGCCGATCGCGGTGTCGAAAAGTGCGAATCCCTGCTCGTTCATTCTCTCAATCTAGCAAGCCCAGAGGGCTGTCGCAGCGCCGCTCACGCGGACTTGACCGCGCCGCGCTACACCGGCACCCGCACCGTCGCCCGCAAGCCGCCGAGCGGGCTTTCGCCGAGCGTGATGTCGCCGCCATGCGAGCGCGCGATGTCGCGCGCGATCGCCAGGCCCAGACCGGTGCCGCCCTCGTCCTGATTGCGCGCGTCGTCGAGGCGCAGGAACGGCTTGAAAACGTCCTCGCGCAGGTGCGGCGGGATGCCGGGACCGTCGTCGTCGACCGTCACGGTCAGCCAGCGGTGGTCGCGATGACCCGTGATGGCGATCGAGACGGCGTGGCGCGCGGCGTTCGACACCAGATTGCCGAGGCAGCGCTTGAACGCGTTGGGCCGCACCGTCACCACCGGGTAGCCGTGGAACACCACGGCGGTCTTGTGCCCGTGCCGCTCGGCGTCGGCCTTGAGCTCGTCGAGGAAGGCCTCCATGTCGGTCGCCGCCGACTGCTCGCCGCCGTCGCCGCGCGCGAAGGCCAGATAGGCCTCGAGCATGCGCCCCATCTCGTCGACGTCGCGCTTCATCGCCTCGGCCTCGGGCGACTCGCCGATCAGCGCGAGCTCGAGCTTGAAGCGGGTGAGCACCGTGCGCAGGTCGTGCGAGACGCCGGCCAGCATGGTGGTGCGCTGGTCGATGGTGCGCTCGACGCGCGACTTCATCTCGATGAAGGCGGAGGCCGCGCGCCGCACCTCGCGCGCGCCGCGCGGGCGGAAATTCGGCACGTCGCGGCCCTTGCCAAAACTCTCGACCGCTTCCGAGAGCCGCAGGATCGGCCGGATCTGGTTGCGCAGGAACAGGATCGCGACGGTGAGCAGCACCAGCGAGGTGCCGACCATCCAGAGCAGGAAGATTTCGGAGTTGGACGCGTAGGCGGCGTTGCGGCGCGCGAATACCCGCATGACCGCGTCGTCGAGCTGGATGCGCACCTCGACCAGCGCCGACTTGCCCACGGTGTCGATCCAGAAGGGCCGGCCGATCTGCTTGCGCAGCTCCTCCGACAGCGCCTGGTCGAGCAGCGAGAAGAAAGGCTTCGGGCCGATCGGCGGCATCTCGGTCACGGGCAGGAAATCGACCTGCAGGCCGAGCCGCTCGGCCGCGATGCGGCGGATCTGCGTCTTGTCGGGGTCCTGCGGATAGACCTTGTAGATCTCGATCAGCGCCGCCATGTCCTGGGTGACGGCGGCCGACAGGCGCCGCGTCACCGTGTTCCAGTGGCGCTCCATGAACACGAAGGCCACGACCGACTGCAGCACCACCATCGGCACGATGATGATCAGGAGCGAGCGGGCATAGAGGCCCGTCGGCATCAGGCTCTTGAACCAGCCGGCGAAGCGGTCCCAGGCGTCGGAGACCCGGTTCGCCGCGACGCGCAGGCGCGCGAGCCCGACGTCGATCGTGGTCATGTCTGCACCACGAGCCGGTAGCCGATGCCGCGCACCGTCTGCACGAACAGCGGATTGGCGGGATCGACCTCGATCTTGCGGCGCAGGCGGTTGACCTGGACGTCGACGGCGCGCTCGCCCGGCGAGGCGCCGTCACCCGCGAGGGCGAGCCGGGTCACCGTCTCGCCAGGCGCGGCCGCCAGCATGCGCAGCATGTCGCGCTCGCGGTCGGTGAGGTGGATGACCTCCTCGCCGCGGCGCAGCTCGCCGCGCCCGATATGGAACACGAAAGGACCGAAGCGCACCGACTCGGCCGGGGCGGCGGGCGGCGGGCTGGCGCGCTTGAGGATATTGGCGATCCGCAACGACAGCTCGCGCGGCTCGAACGGCTTGGCCAGATAGTCGTCCGCGCCGAGCTCCAGACCCGCGATCCGGCTTTCCTTCTCGGCCCGCGCGGTGAGCATCAGGATCGGCACCGCCGAGGAGTTGCGGATCGACTTGACGAGATCGAAGCCGGTCTCGCCCGGCATCATCACGTCGAGAACCAGCAGATCGAATCTCAGCCCGTCGAGCTTGGCGCGGGCTTCCGCCGCGGTGTCGGCGGTGGTGACGCGGTAGCCCTCCCCGTGCAGGAAGCGCGACAAGAGATCGCGGATGCGCCGGTCGTCGTCCACCACCAGCAGGTGGGGCGCGTCGTCGGCGAGCACGGCGGGGCGGGCCGACACGGCGCCTCAGCGGCCGGGATGGCGCGCACGCTCGGCGCGCTCGATGAGCCCCAGCACCTGCTGGCGTCCCTCGGCGTCGATCATGGCGGTGAGGAACTTGCGCGCCGCCTCATGGGCGCCGGGCCCGAGCTCGGCGAGGGCGTGGCCGATGCGCGTGGTCTGCAGCTGCGCCAGCCGCAGCGCGAGCTCCGCGCCTTTTTGGGTGGCATAGAGCAGCCGCTGGCGGCGGTCGCTCTCGCCCTCCTTCTGCTCGACATAGCCCTGATCGATGAGCTGCTTGAGCACCCGGCCGAGCGACTGCTTGGTGATCTTGAGAATGTCCAGAAGCTCGGCGACCTTCATGCCGGGGTTGCGGTTGACGAAATGCAGCACCCGGTGATGGGCCCGGCCGAAGCCGAAACGCGAGAGCACGTGGTCGGGATCGCCCACGAAATCGCGATAGGCGAAGAACAGGAGCTCGATGACGTCCCACAACGGCTCCGCCGCGATCCCGGGGTCCCCCGGGGCGGTTCGGCGGGCCGGCGTCGTCATATTTATGTCAGCCATATTGACATATTTTGGTTTGTTTGTTACCCAATGCCACGCTTTCGCGAAATGTTCGTGCTCACGGCCCGGACGGGCCGCGATCGTTTGCGCCCGCTCAATGTGCATGTTCTCATGGACCGGGCAAACATATCGGGAGTTGCGACTCGACGCAAAAGCGTTGGGATAAGCAAAGGGCGGTTCGACCCCCAAGGAGACTGCGATGACGGTGCCCTTCGACCAACTCGATGGTCTGATCTGGTTCGATGGCAAGCTGGTGCCCGGGCCCGAGGCCAAGATTCACGTGCTCACCCACGGCCTGCATTATGCGAGCTGCGTGTTCGAGGGCGAGCGCGCCTATGGGGGCGTCATCTTCAGGTGCACCGAGCATTCCGAACGCCTGAGGAATTCGGCCGGAATCCTCGATTTCGAGATTCCCTACAGCGTGGCCGAGATCGACGCCGCCAAGCGCCTGGTGGTCGAGAAGAACGGCATGCCGAACGCCTATGTGCGGGCGATCGCCTGGCGTGGCTCCGAGCAGCTCGGGGTCTCGGCCCAGAGCAACACGATTCATCTCGCGATCGCCGACTGGGAGTGGCCGAGCTATTTCGACCCGGCCCAGCGGCTCAAGGGCATCCGGCTCGACCTCGCCGACTATCGCCGGCCGGACCCGAAGACCGCGCCCTGCCTCGCCAAGGCGGCGGGCCTCTACATGATCTGCACCATCTCCAAGCACCGCGCCGAGCGTAAAGGCTATGCCGACGCGCTCATGCTCGACTGGCAGGGCCGCGTCGCGGAATGCACCGGCGCCAACGTCTTCTTCGTGCGCGAGGGCAAGATCCATACCCCGACGGCCGACTGTTTCCTCGACGGCCTCACCCGGCGCACCGTGATCGGGCTCGCCCGGAAGCGCGGCTTCGAGGTGATCGAGCGCCGCATCATGCCGGACGAGCTGACCGGTTTCTCCGAATGCTTCATCACCGGCACCGCCGCCGAGGTGACGCCGGTGTCGGAGATCGCGCAGTGGCGCTTCACGCCGGGCGCCATCAGCAAGACGCTGATGGACGACTACACCGCCGAGGTGCAGCCGAAGGGCAAGGCGGCGGCGGCGTAGTCATCCCGTCATTGCGAGGCGCGCAAAAGCGCGCCGAAGCAATCTCTGCCCGCGCTGCCGAGATTGCGTCGCGGAGCCTGTCCTCGGCTTGCCGAAGGCAAGACCCGAGGGCCCGCAATGACGGCGAAATCAATCCCTGATCACCACCAGGCGGTTCGTGCCCGACTCCGCGCCCCATGCCTCGCCCGGCCGGCCCAGCATCTGGCGCACATTGGCGCCGCGCTTGTCGCTCGGGAAGGCGGTGAAGCTTTCGCTCACCGGATCGAAGCGCTGGATCGTATTGGCCGGCCAGTCGGTCGCCCATACGCGGTCCTTGTCGTCGACATAGACCGAATAGGTGCCGGAGGTGCTCTTGGGCATGGGATAGACCTTCCACGCCTTCGCGTCAGGGTCGTAGCGACCGATCGCCCCGCCATACCAGAAGCTCACCCATAGCAGGCCTTTGCTGTCCGACCAGATGCGGCGCGGGCCAACGCCGCGGCGCGGCGGATCGACCACGGTGACGGCGCCGTTCGCGCGGTCGATCCGGCCGATCGAGTCGCCCGCCAATGAGGCGAACCAGACATCGCCCGCCGGCGTCGTGGTGATCCCATAGGTGCCAGGCCGCGGCGACGTCCAGGCGTCGACCTTGCGGGTCGCGGGATCGAGGCGGCCATGCACGCCGCGCTGGCCGGTGAACCAGAGCTTGCCTTCCCTGTCGAAGGTCGCGGTGTTGAGATTGGCGTCGGCAAAATTCTTCGGCAGGGGAAAGAGCGTCACCTTGCGGGTCGCGGCATCGACACGCGCGATCGCATTCTGTCCGCCCTCGGTGATCCACGCCGCGCCGTCGGGCCCGACAATGACGCCGTGCGGCGCCGCGTTCGGGCCGAGCGGAATTTCCTCGACCTTGCCGGATTTCGGATCGAGCCGGCCGAGCAGGCCCCTGCCCTGGTCCGAATACCAGACCGCGCCGTCGAGCGCGGGCGCGACATCGTGTGGAAAACTGCCCGCCGGAAGCGGATAGAAGGCCGTCTCGGCCGCGCATGCGCGGGCGGTGAGAAGCGCCGCAACCGCAAGCGCAACGATGATCCGGATCACATCGGCCTCCCGCGCGTTTTTCGTATTTTACGTGTGGACCTCTTTGCGTCGTGTTCTTGCTGCGCAGACGCGCGCGCCACCGTCCTCACTCCGCGGCGTCGCGCCCGCGCGGCTTGTCCCAACGGCCGGCCGCGGCGTCGTCCGACTGCTTGGCGTCGACCCAGGCCTTGCCTTGCGGCCGCTCCTCCTGCTTCCAGAACGGCGCCCGCGTCTTGAGATAATCCATCAGGAATTCGGCGGCCGCGAAGGCCGCTTCGCGATGGGCCGATGCGGTGACCACCAGCACGATGTTGTCGCCCGGAACGAGCCGGCCGTAGCGGTGAATGACGGTGACGCCGAGGAGCGGCCAGCGCTTCTGCGCCTCCGCCACGTGGCGGGCGATCTCCTCCTCGGCCATGCCGGGATAGTGCTCGAGCGTGAGCGCCGTGACCCCCTCGCCGCCTTCGTGGTCGCGGCAGATGCCGGCGAAAGTGACCACTGCCCCGATATCGGTGCGGCCGCGCGCGATCTTCGCCGCCTCGGCGGCGGCGTCGAAATCCTCACGCTGCAGACGGATGGTCATCGGGACGACCTCGTTCGAAGCTTACCACCAATCGGTTGACGCCGCCCTGCGCGCGGAGCGCCACGGCGGGCTAGCCGCCGGTCATCGGGGGGAAGAAGGCGATCTCGCGCGCCCCGGCGATCGCCGCATCCGGTCTCACATGGGTGCGGTCGATCGCGGTGCGCACCACCTTGGGGTTCTCGAACGCGTGGGCATATTCCTCGCCGCGGCCGGCGAGCCAGCCCACCAGGTCGCCGACGGTGCGGACCGCAGCCGGCGGCTCGACCACCTCCTCGGTCCGCCCGATGCGCTCGCGGACCCAGGCGAAATACAGAAGCTTGACGCTCATTCGTCGATCAGGTGCCGGACTCCGGCACGAAAATAGTCCCAGCCGGTATAGAGCGTCACCAGGGCCGAGATCCACAACAGCCCGATCCCGATCTCGGTGATGACGGCCGTCTCATGGCCGAGGATCGCGCTCGCCTTGTTGTCGCCCGCCTCGCCGGCGAGCAGGAAACCGATGGCGACGAGCTGGACCGTGGTCTTCCACTTGGCGAGCTGGGTCACCGGCACGCTGACGCGCAATTCGGCCAGATATTCGCGCAGGCCCGACACCAGGATCTCGCGGCACAGGATCACGATCGCGGCCCATAGGCTCCAGCCCTTGATGGTGCCGTCGGCCGCCAGCATCAACAGGCAGGACGAGACCAGGAGCTTGTCGGCGATCGGGTCCAGCATGCGGCCGAAGGTCGACTGCTGGCTCCATATGCGCGCCACATAGCCGTCGAAAAAGTCGGTGATGCCGGCCGAAATGAAGATGGCGAGCGCGACCCACCGCAGCCAGACACCGCCCTGCAGGATGGCCTGCCAATACATGCAGGCCACCACCGCCGGAACCGCGGCTATCCGGGCGTAGGTCAGGAGGTTCGGCAATGCCAGCGGCCGCGCCGGGCCAGGCCGCGAAGTGATCACATCCATGGGGCGCACAATAGCCGCACCGCGCGGTGCGCAACAACCCCGCACTTGGTTTCCACACGAAGTCTTGTCCGGCACTGCGAACTTCTCCACATTGGCTTCGCCAACCATGACAACGGGGTTCCGGCCGTGAAACGCGGACTGACCAGCGCCGCGCTGCTGATCGCCATTGCGATGGCGGCGCCGGCGGGAGCGCAAAACCTGATCACCCAGGACGGCTGGCAAGGCTTCGCGATGCGCGGCGCCGACAACAGTTTCGACCGCTGCGTTCTCTATAATCGCACCGTCGCGGCGCTCACCGCCTCGCCCTATGAGATGCTCGGGATCACCCTCGACGCGACAGGAAGGGTCGGCTTGCTGGTCTTTTATGGACCGGGCCAGTTGACGCGCGGCGACAAGCCGCTCGTCCTCAAGCTCGACCAGCGGGCGCCGGTCACCGTCGCCGCGGAGGTGCTGTCGGATTTTCACGTCAATGTGGCGGCCCTCGACCCGGCGACGCTCGCGGCCTTGCGCGACGCCAAGGCGATCGAGGCCGTGGTCGACGGCCGGACGATCCGCTTCGAGCTGAATGCGCTCGGCGCCGTGCTCGACCGGCTCGAGACCTGCGTCAAGATTTACGGCCCGAAAAGCTCGGCCCGGTAGCGCACAATCTGTCGTTACCGGATCGTCCGCTTTCGCGGATGATGACACCGAGATTGCGGAAGCCGCGCGCTCAGCGCGCCGCGTCGTGGAAAAAATCATAGATGCGGCGCGCCGTTTCCGCGTTGATGCCGGGCACCTGCGACAAATCCGACAGCGAGGCGCGCTCGATTTGCTTGAGGGTGCCGAAATGGCGCAGCAGGGCGCGTTTGCGGGTCGGACCGATGCCGGCGATCTCCTGCAGCCCCGCTTCGCGGATGTCGCGCTTGCGGCGCGCCCGATGCGAGCCGATCGCGAAGCGGTGCGCCTCGTCGCGCAGGCGCTGGACGAAATAAAGCACCGGATCGCGCGGCGGCAGCTTGAACGAGGGCTTGCCGGGCGCGTGAAAGGTTTCGCGTCCGGCGTCGCGGTCGGGTCCCTTCGCGATGGCGACGAGCGGAAGGCCGGCGACGCCGAGCGCGGCGAGCGTCTCGCGCGCCGCCGCGAGCTGCCCCTCCCCGCCGTCGATCAGCACGAGATCGGGCCAGGGCTCGTCCGCGGGCTCGTCGGGCCGCGCCTCGGCCGGCGCGCCGGTTTGCGCCGTCGCGTCGAGCGGCGGCGCCACCGCGCCTTCGGCAAATCCGGGCGGCGCGGCGGGCTCCGGCAAGGCCTGCGCGTGCGGCGCTTCCGCGATCAGGCGCTTGAACCGGCGGGTGAGCATCTCGCGCATCATGCCGTAATCGTCGCCGGGCGAGAGGTCGGCGGAGCGGATGTTGAATTTGCGGTATTGGTTCTTCCGAAAACCCTCGGGACCGGCGACGACCATGGCGCCCACCGCGTTCGTGCCCTGGATATGGCTGTTGTCGTAGACCTCGATCCGCCGCGGCGGGCGCGCGAGCCCGAAGGCGCCCGCCAGCCCCGCCAGCAGGCGCTGCTGCGACGCCGTATCGGCGAGCTTGCGGCCGAGCGCTTCGCGCGCATTGGCGAGCGCGTGCTCGACCAGATCCTTCTTCTCGCCGCGCAGCGGCACCGTCACCTCGACCTTGCGGCCGCTCTTGAGCGTGAGGGCCTCGTTGAGCAGCGCCCGGTCGGGCACGTCATGGGAGACGAAGATGCAGCGCGGACTCGGCTTGTCGTCGTAGAACTGGGCCAGAAAGGCGCCCAGCACCTCGCCGGCGCCGAGCGAGCGGTCGGCCTTGGGGAAGTAGGCCCGATTGCCCCAATTCTGTCCGGTGCGGAAGAAGAAGACCTCGACACAGGTGTAGCCGCCCTCCTGGTGGACCGCGAACACATCCGCGTCCTCGACGCCGCGCGGATTGATGCCCTGATGCGCCTGCACGGCGGCGAGCGCGGCGAGCCGGTCGCGCAGCACGGCGGCGCGCTCGAAATCGAGACCCGCGCTCGCCGTTTCCATCTCCCGGGCGAGCTCCTCCTTCACGGCGCGGCTGCGGCCCGACAGGAAGGCCTTCGCCTCGCGCACCAGCTCGGCATAGTCGGGCGGCGCGATCTCGCCGGTGCAAGGCGCCGAGCAGCGCTTGATCTGATGCAGCAGGCATGGCCGCGTGCGGCTCTCGAAAACCGCATCCGAGCATGAGCGGATCAGAAAGGCGCGCTGGAGCGCCGTGATGGTGCGATTGACCGAGTTCACGGCCGCGAAGGGTCCGTAATAATCGCCCTTGCGGTTGCGCGCGCCGCGATGCTTCAGGATCTGGGGCGCGGCCCCGTCGGCGGTGATGAGGATATAGGGGAAGGACTTGTCGTCGCGCAGCAGCACGTTGAAGCGCGGACGCAGGCGCTTGATCAGGTTCGCCTCGAGCAGGAGCGCCTCGGTCTCGGTCGCGGTCGACACGAATTCCAGCGCGGCAGTCGCCGAGATCATGCGGGTGATGCGGTTGTCGTGCCCGGTCTCCCGCGCATAGGCGAGCACCCGTTTCTTGAGACTCTTCGCCTTGCCGACATAGAGCACCTCGCCGGCCGCCCCGATCATGCGATAGACGCCGGGCGAGGTCGGGGCGTGCCTGGCGTGGCGCGCGATCGCGGCGCGGCCGGCCCCGAACGAGCCCGGCGCGTGGACCGCGCTGGTCGCGGCATCCGCAAGATCCGCAAAATCTTCCTGCGGCTCGGGCAGGGTCTGGTCGTCCTCCTCCTCGGGGAGATCGACCTCCGGCTCGATGTTCTTTTTCGACTCGTCCATGGAAGCAAAAATCGTGCGCCGGTGGCGCAAACGCAAGCGCCCTATTCCTCGACCTCGGCCGCATCCGCGGTGCGCCAGGCGAGATGCTGGCCGCCGTCGACCGCGATCGTCACGCCCGTCACGCTGCCGGCGCCCGCGAGATAGAGCACCGCGTCGGCGATGTCCTGCGGGCCGGGACCGCGATCGAGCGGCAGCGTGCGCACCTGGCGGCCGAAGGCCTGCGCGTCCTGGCGCGGGCTCGGCAGCGTCGGCCCGGGCGCCACCGCATTCACCCGGATCCTGGGCGCCAGCGCCTGCGCCAGCATCGTGGTGGCGGCGTACAACGCGCTCTTGGTCAGTCCGTAGGAGAGGAAGCGCGGGGTCGGCTTGTAGACCCGCTGGTCGAGCAGGTTGACGATGGCCGCGTCGGCGTCCGCGGGCGCCTGGGCCGCAAAGGCTTCGGCGAGAAAAATCGGGGCGCGCAGATTGACCGCGAAATGACGATCGAAGCGGGCGCGGTCGAGGTGCCCGATCTCGTCGGGCTCGAACTCGGCCGCATTGTTGACGAGCAGCGTGAGCGGGCCGACCGCCGCGGCCGCTGCCGGAACGAGGCGCAGCACCGCCTCATGGTCGGCGAGGTCGGCGTCGACCACCGCCGCGCGCCCGCCGCCCGCCGTGATCTCGGCGCACAGGCGTTCGGCCTCGCCGCGCGAGCGCCGCGCGTGGAGCGCGACCACGTAGCCGTGCCGCACGAGCGTGAGCGCGATCGCGCGGCCGATCCGTTGCGCGCCGCCGGTGACGAGGGCCGCGCGGCGGGACGCGGCGGGAGGATCATGCATATCGCAAGGCGGCGCCCGCCATGGCGTGGTCGCGGCCCGGGGGCGCTCGGGACCGCGTCCACAGTCTTACCACTTGATGCCGCAAAAGCGACGCGCCAAACGACCCCGACCGGCCAGATTATGACCGGCGACGGGCGATATGGAACAATGCCGTATAGTAAACGTAACGTTCATCTCCTGCGTAATAGGACACGAATACTTAGGGTAAACGAAAAACGACTTCGCGTTCTTCATGAACGTTTAACTCCAAAATCGCACTAAGGTTTAGTGCATCAGATGACCGATCTTTTGCCATGCGGCGAGCACGGGTCTTGGCCCTGAGGCATCGGAAATCGGCGGGACATGCGCCACCGGCGGAACTCCGCCACGCGACGATCTGGAGGAGACAATGAAGAAAAAGAAGACCGCCACGGTCGCGGCGGTTGCGGTGGCCTCCGCGCTCACGCTCGGCGCCGCCGGGGCCGCCGACTTGCCGCGCGTCCCTTATGCGGGAACGCCGCCCTACCCGGCCTACAACTGGATCGGACCCTATATCGGCGTCAATCTGGGCTACCAATGGGGATCGGCCACCCACAGCGGCGCCAATCCGAGCGGCATCCTGGGGGGCGCCCAGGGCGGTTACAACTGGCAGATCGGCGAAGTCGTATTCGGGGCCGAGACCGACCTGCAGTTTTCCAGCGCCGACGACATGTTCGCGGCCTGGAAATTTTCCAACCCGTGGTTCGGAACCCTGCGCGGACGCGCCGGCTACGCGATGAACAACGTGATGCTCTATGCTACTTTCGGGCTCGCCTATGGGGGCGGCAGCATTCAGATCGCCGGCCTCAAGGAATCCAATACGCATCTGGGCTGGGCGGCCGGCGCCGGCATGGAGGTCGGACTGACCCCCAACTGGTCCGCCAAGGCGGAATACCTGTTCGTCGACCTGTCGGACCAGCGCTACGTGCTGTTCGCCAATACGGGGTTTGAATCCAGCATCCTGCGCCTGGGCGTCAACTATCGGTTCTAGGGCTCGAACGACCCCACCGCGCCGCGCGGGCTGCGATCGGTCAGGGCCTATTCCGGCGCAGCTGCGGAACGTTTACCGGGTTGCGGCGTTTGATTTTTGGGAAGCACCGGGGACCATCCGCAAGTCGTCCACAGTATTAACCTAAGGTCAACATGATTTCGATCCGAGATGCTGTCGGATTGCGAGATCATCGAGACCGAATGGGGGCGAAATTCGGGCGTCATTCGGCCATACACTAATCATCTACCATAACAATTTGCGTAGATGGGGTGTGTCTTCTCCGCACTAGACACGGACACTGGATAGAATACTTTGGCGCCCATGGTTAAGACAGGAGCACGGGATATGAGACGCATTCTTCTCGCGAGCGCCGGCGTACTGGCGATGGTCGGCTTGATCGGCTCGGCCCATGCGGCCGACCTGCCTCGGCAGATGGCCGTCAAGGCGCCGGTCTACACAGCGCCCTACTACAATTGGACCGGCCTCTATGTCGGTATCAACGGTGGCGGCGCCTTTGGCCGGTCGCGCTGGGACAGCACCGGCGGCTTCGACACCTCGGGCGGCATGATCGGCGGCACGGTCGGCTACAACTGGCAGTTCGGCACCTGGGTGGTCGGCCTCGAAGGCGACATCGACTGGGCCAACATCAAGGGCAGCAAGAGCACGGTGCTATGCCCCGGCGGCTGCAGCACCGAGAACACCTGGCTCGGAACGGCGCGCGGTCGCCTCGGCTATGCGTTCGATCGCTGGATGCCCTACGTTACGGGCGGCGCCGCATTCGGCGACGTGCAGGCGAGCCAGCCGGGCTTCACCGGCGCGACCAACACGCAGGTCGGCTGGGCGGCCGGCGCCGGCGTCGAGTTCGCGATCGCCAGCAACTGGACCGCCAAGGTCGAATATCTCCATTACGACCTCGGCAGCTTCAATTGCGGCGTGAGCTGCAACGGCTTCATCTCCGACAACGTGAAGTTCAACGCCGACGCGGTGCGTGGCGGCATCAACTTCCGCTTCTGATCGCCCGCAGCAATCAGCAAAAAGGGCCCCGGACCGCGAGGTCCGGGGCCCTTTCTGTTTCGGCAAGTCGTTTGCCGCCAGACGCGGCGCGCGCCGAGCGGGCGGACACGGCGTTCCGAGAGCTGACGCCGCGCACTCAGGACGGTTGGGTGGCCGCGAAGGCCGGCACGGCCGCCGCAAACTCATCGAGGAACGCGACCAGGCGCGGATGATCCTTGCGCCACGCGCCCTGGAAGCGAAAATCCTGATAGGCGAGTGCGCAGGCGATCGCGATCTGGCCGACATTCGGCGTCGCATCGCGCGCGGGAGGCGCGGCTTCGAGCGCGGCGAGCGCGCGCGACACCTTGCCGGCCTGATGCTCGACCCATTTCGGCTCGTGCTTGGCCGGATCGCGCCAGCGCGTTTCATAGACCCGCAGGATGGAGGCATCCATGATGCCGTCGGCGAGCGCTTGCAGACGCAATGCCGCAAATCGCGCCGACGGTTCGGCCGGGATGATGCGGCCGCCGCCCGCCAGGTGGTCGAGATAGTCGAGAATGACCCGCGAATCGAACAGCACCAGCCCGTCGTCCAGCACGAGCGCTGGAATTTTTCCGAGCGGATTCTGCTGGCGCACCGAGTCGCCGGGGTCGGCCGTATCGGCGGGCTTGATCGTGATGCGGCCATCGAGACCGAGGATGAGCGCCGCCATCCGGACCTTGCGGCCGAATGGAGATGCCGGAGAGGAGCGCAAGATCATTGGTTGCTTGTCCCGCGTGGCGAAAAGAATCCGTCCGCCCTGGCCGCGATGCGTCCAGGACCGATCACTGCTGCTTGTCGGTCTGATACTACGACAGGGGCATGGTCGTCAGCCGGTCACGACGAGATTGACGGCCTTCGGCCCCTTGCCCTTCTTGTCGGGCTCCACATCGAAGGTGATGCGCTGGCCCTCGTTGAGCAATTTCAGACCGGCGCGCTCCACCGCAGTGATGTGAACAAACACATC
>DATBBS010000104.1:0-1906 GCA_036270895.1 Xanthobacteraceae bacterium | reverse complement strand
CTTCGAGACCAGCGCCGAAAAGTCCTTGTCGCCGGTATTGATGCCTTCGTAGAGCACCTCCGTCACGCCGGCCTTGTTGATCGCCTTCTTGGTCTCGTCGGCGAGCCCTTTTCCGTAGGTCGTCTTGTCGTGGATGACGGCGATCTTCTTGCCCTTGAAATTCTTCAGGATGTAGGCGCCCGCGACCTCGCCTTGCTGGTCGTCGCGCCCGCAGGTGCGGAACATCAGCAGGCTCGGGCGCGGCTGCTTGTTGTCGAGGCAGGGACCGAGCTTGGCGTCGGTCACGCACGGGTTGGTGGCGGCCGGCGTGACCGCGAGCATGCCGTTCTCGGCATAGACATAGGAGGCCGGCATGGTGACGCCGGAGTTGAAGTGGCCGATCACGAACTTGACGCCGTTGGCGGCGAACTTGTTGGCGATCGAAACGCCCTGCTTGGGATCGGATACGTCATCGCCCGCTTCCAGGGCGATCTTCTGGCCGAGGATGCCGCCGCTCGCGTTGATGTCCGCCACGGCCTGCTCGGTGCCGTTCTTGATCTGCGCCCCGAAGGAGGCGTTCGGCCCCGTGATGGGGCCGCCGACCGCGAACTTGACCTGGGCGGCGGCGTCGCCCGCTACGCCCCACGCGATGCCGAACCCCAGGCCCAACGCCAGGCCGAACGTGGTGAAGGTCTTCATGCGTATCTCCCTCTGTGGACCGTGTGCCCGAACCGCCGCAATTCGCCCGGATTGAATCGAAATTCGCGGCAAAAGTCATCCCGCTTCGCACGCTCCACGGCGGGCGCGGCCCTGTGACGCGCGGCCGCCGGAAGCTGCGCTAGCGCCCCAGAACGCCATACTGCCGGACCATCTGGCGCGCGCGCGTGACCCGAAAACCCGCCATGCCGAAGAGGAGCGCGATGCCGGTGTCGACCGCGTAGAAATGCGGCGACAGCAGGGTTCCGCCGAACAGCGCGAAATGGAAGAAGCGCACGACCGCGCCCAGCACCAGCATATAGGCGACGACGCCCCACCACGGCCGCCAGGTCTGCGCGATGGCGCGCCCGGAAAGCCAGGCCGTCCCGCCGCCCAGCACCAGGGTGACGAGCAGGAACACGCCGAAGGAATTTTCCTCGTAGAGCAGATGCTGCGGCATGGGCTCGCCCTAATGTCTCCCGCCTTCCAGATACGCCGCCCGCACATCCGCGCGCGCCAGCAGCTCGCGGCCGCTCCCGGACAGCGTGATCATGCCGTTGACCATGACATAGCCGCGATGGGCGAGCTTCAGCGCATGGTAGGCGTTCTGCTCGACCAGGAACACGGTGATGCCGTCGCGCGTATTGAGCTCGCGCAAGATGCCGAAGATCTGCTGGGCGATCAGCGGCGCAAGCCCGAGCGAGGGCTCGTCGAGCAGCAGCAGGCGCGGCCGGCCCATCAAGGCGCGGGCGATCGCGAGCATCTGCTGCTCGCCGCCCGACAGAGTGCCGCCGCGCTGGCGCAGGCGCTCGGCGAGGCGCGGGAACAGTGCGAAGACGCGCTCGAGCTCGGCCGAAAAGCTCGCCCCGCGGTCGACATTGGCGCCCATCTGTAGATTTTCCAGCACCGTCATGCGGGCGAAGATGCGACGGCCCTCCGGCGACTGCGCGATCCGCAGGCGGGCGATCTCGTGCGTCGGCAGCTGCGTGATGTCGCGGCCATCGAACAGGATGCGGCCCTCGCGCGCGCGCGGCTTGCCGAAAATGGTCATCATCAGGGTCGACTTGCCAGCCCCGTTGGCGCCGATCAGGGTGACGATCTCGCCCGCATTGACGTCGAGATCGACACCCTTGAGCGCCATCACGTTGCCGTAGAATGACTTGACGCCGCGCACGGCGAGCAGCGGTTCGGTGGAGGCCGCGCTCACAGCCCGACCTCCGCTTCCGCCGCC
>DATBBS010000103.1:0-5050 GCA_036270895.1 Xanthobacteraceae bacterium | reverse complement strand
GGATGTCGAGCATCGCGTCGTGCGCCAGCCCGACGGCTCGTTTCTCGCCGATGCGCGCGCCAGTCTCGAAGAGGTCACGGCGCTGGTGGGCGCCGAGTTCGACGTCGGCGAGGCGACCGAGGAGGTGGATACGCTCGGCGGCTATCTCGCCACCCGGATCGGACGGCTGCCGGTGCGCGGCGAGCTGGTGCCCGGCCCCGGGCCGTTCGAGATCGAGGTGCTCGATGCCGACCCCCGGCGCGTCAAGCGGGTCAGGATCCATCGCAGCAAGCCGCCACCGGGTGCTTCCGATGATGCGCGCCCGCCACGCAGCGCCGCGGCCGTGCTGCCGGCATCCGGTGTCGCGTCCGCTCCCCCCGCCGAGCCGGCGACAGCGTCCAGCGACTCCGTCAAGGCGGCACGCCAACCGTGACGCTGACCCGTATCGCCCAACCGATCGTGCTCGCCTGGGGCTTTCGGCGCGCGCTGATCGCCTTCCTTGCGGGCGCGGCGTCGACGCTCGCGGTCGCCCCGCTCAACGTGTGGCCCGCCATGTTCGTGACCTTTCCGGTTGTGGTCTGGCTCCTGGACGGGGCCGCGGCCGGACGCTGGAGCGGCGTTACCGCGGCGGCGGCGACCGGATGGTGGTTCGGTTTCGGCTATTTCCTCGCCGGCCTCTACTGGGTCGGCTTTGCGTTCCTGGTCGACGCCCGGACTTTCGGCTGGCTGATGCCCTTCGCGGTGATCGCGCTGCCGGCGGGCCTCGCCCTCTACACCGCATTCGGATTCGGGCTCGCGCGTCTGCTGTGGAGACGCGGCGCCGCACGCATCCTCATCCTTGCGGCGGCGCTCACCATCGCCGAGTGGCTGCGGGGTCATGTGCTCACCGGATTTCCCTGGAACGTATACGGCTATGCGCTCACCAACCCGCTGGCGCTCGGCCAAAGCGCCGCGCTGGTCGGCTTGTGGGGCCTTACCTTCATCGCGGTCGCGGTGTTCGCGAGCCCCGCGGTGCTCGCCGATGAGCGCACCGAAACGCGTCGCCCTTGGATTGCGCCGGCTGGCGCGGCCGCCATCCTGGCCGGGCTCGCGATTTATGGCGCGGTGCGCCTCGCCACGACGCCGACCGCTTTCGTCGATGGCGTCCGGTTGCGGATCATGCAGCCCAACCTGCCGCAGGACGAGAAATTCAACTACGCGCATAAGCAACAGGTGATGCAGCGCTATGTGGCGCTTTCCGATCGCGCCACCGGCCCGGGCTCGTCGGGCGTGCGCGAGGCGACGCATTTGATCTGGCCCGAATCGGCGTTTCCGTTTTTCCTCACGCGCGAACCCGACGCTCTGGCCGACATCGCGCGGCTGTTGCCGGAAGGCACGGTGCTGATCACCGGCGCGGCGCGCGCCGTCGAGACCGCCCCAACGTCACGCGAGATCCATGCCTACAACTCGGTCTATGTGATCGATCACGACGGCTCGATCCTGTCGGTGTATGACAAGGTCCATCTCGTGCCGTTCGGGGAATATCTGCCATTCCAGCGGTTCATGGAGCGCCTCGGCTTCGAGCAGCTCACCAAGCAGCAGGGAGGCTTTCTGTCCGGCGATCGGCGGCGCGCCCAGTCGGTGCCGCGCGCGCCCAAATTCCTGCCGCTCATCTGCTACGAGATCATCTTCCCGCATGACGTGGCACCGGCGGGCGAGCGCGCCGGCTGGCTCCTCAACCTGACCAATGATGGCTGGTTCGGCATCAGTGCGGGACCCTACCAGCATTTCCAGCAGGCGCGGGTGCGCGCCATCGAGGAAGGCCTGCCGCTCGTGCGCGCCGCCAACACCGGTATATCGGCGGTCGTCGACCAGGTCGGCCGGATCATCAACGCCTTGCCGCTCGGCGTCGAAGGGGTGCTGGATTCAGCCCTCCCGGAACCGCTGGGTCAGACCTTCTATTCGCGCATGGGCGATGGCCCGGTCGGTCTGGTGGTGGCCGCCATTGTGCTCGTTGCGGCGTTCCGCCGCCTGCGGAAATAGACGTCGCCCTTCCGTCGGCAAAAACACTGTCGGATCGCGGCCGCCGCTGGGAAACAGCCGGAATACCGGAATAAATGTCCGCCGGTCGGCCGCAGCGAGCATTAGCCGACGCTTGTGGACCGGAATTTCGCGCAAGCTCTTCGTGCCGACGTGCCGCCGGCCCGAGCCCCGGAAAAATCCCTCCCGGCTGCGGCAGCGACATCTGGGCACGGAACCCATGATTGAACCGGGAACTTTTCCGCATCACATTACAAACAGGAGCGAACACATAGAGAGTCGTTATGAGCGACGCACGAGGAGAGGTCCGTTATGGCAAAGAAAGTCCCCAACCCCATCGACAGACATGTGGGGAGCCGCGTCCGCATGCGGCGCATGATGCTGTCGATGAGCCAGGAGAAGCTCGGCGACGCTCTCAGTCTCACGTTCCAGCAGGTGCAGAAATATGAAAAGGGCACCAATCGGATCGGCGCCAGCCGGCTGCAGCAGATTTCCAACGTATTGCAGGTTCCCGTCGCATTCTTCTTCGACGGCGCTCCCGACGTGCCGGGCAGCCCCCGCGGCGGCAAGGACGCACCCTCGCCGAGCTACGTGGCGGAATTCCTTGCCACGACCGACGGCCTGGCGCTGACCAAGGCATTCATGCAGATCGAAGACCCGAAGCTGCGACGGCGCATCGTCGATCTGGTCGAGCAGATTGCCGGCGACGACGGCAAATAACCGGGCGCCGGCGGCTCCCCCGGCCCGCGAGTCCACCATTGGGGCCTCCCCGCACCTCCCGCGAGCCGTCTCGGGCCCCTCCCGGGTCCCACCCCTGGCCTGCCCACCGGCGCCCACATCTTGACCGCGGTGCGGGACACTGCAAGAAACACCCGCACATCAGGGTTGGCGCGGCCCCTTCCGCGTCTTGCGGGGGAGTCCTCAGTGTCGCGCGCAAGCTATCTGTTCACCAGCGAGTCGGTTTCCGAAGGCCATCCGGACAAGGTCTGCGATCGCATCTCCGACGAAGTGGTCGATGCTTTCTTCGACCAGGCCCCCCGCCACGGCTGGGATGCGCGCAACGTGCGCGTCGCCTGCGAGACGCTTTGCACGACCAACCGGGTGGTCATCGCGGGCGAGACCCGCGGGCCCGCCACCATCACCAAGGATTACGTGGCGCATATCGCGCGGTTGGCGATCCGTGACATCGGCTACGAGCAGGCCGGCTTCCATTGGGAAAAGGCCAATATCGAGGTCCATCTGCATGCCCAATCGAGCGATATCGCCCAAGGCGTCGATTCGGCGGGCAACAAGGACGAGGGTGCGGGCGACCAGGGCATCATGTTCGGCTACGCGTGCCGCGAGACCCCGCAGCTGATGCCGGCGCCGATCTATTATGCGCATAAGATTCTCAAATTGATGTCGGACGCGCGGCGCGCCGGGGAGACCGAGGCGCTCGGGCCGGACGCCAAGAGTCAGGTCACCATCCGCTACGACAACGGCAAGCCGGTCGAGGCGACCCAGATCGTGGTATCGACCCAGCATCTCGACGAGAACCTGTCCTCCTACGACATCCAGGCCATCATCGAACCTTTCGTCCACAAGGCGCTGCCGTCGGGCTGGATCACCAAGCAGACGATCTGGCACGTCAACCCGACCGGCAAATTCGTGATCGGCGGCCCGGACGGCGACTGCGGACTCACCGGGCGCAAGATCATCGTCGACACCTATGGGGGGGCGGCGCCCCACGGCGGTGGCGCCTTCTCGGGCAAGGACCCGAGCAAGGTCGACCGCTCGGCCGCCTATGCGGCGCGCTATCTCGCCAAGAACGTCGTGGCCTCCGAGCTCGCCGAGCGTTGCACGATCCAGATTTCCTATGCGATCGGCGTCGCCAAGCCGCTCTCGCTCTATGTCGACCTGCACGGCACCGGCAAGGTCGCCGAGGCGCAGCTCGAAAAGACGCTCGGCGACGTCATGGATCTGTCGCCGCGCGGCATTCGGGAGCATCTCAATCTCAACCGCCCGATCTATGCGCGTACGTCCTCCTATGGACATTTCGGGCGGGCGCCCGACGCCGACGGCGGCTTCTCCTGGGAAAAGACCGACCTCGTCGACGCGCTCCGCGGCGCCATAAGCTGACGCCGCCCGCGCGGGCCGATCAACGCCCGCGCGGCGATCCGGCGCGAGCTTGGCGCATATTTCTGTCGGCGAACCGGTGCCCACCCCGGATCAAGTCCGGGGCAGGCTTTCGCCGGAACATGCGCTGATGCCCACACGCGATTCCAACGCAGGACCACGCGGCGCCTTCTTCGGCCGGCGCAAGGGCCATCCGTTGCGGCCGCACCAGGCCACACTGATGGAAAGCCTGCTGCCGCGGCTCGCGGTTGACCTCGGCGCGCCGCCGCCCGAACCGCTGACTGCTCTGTTCCCCGGCCCGGCCGAGGAGATCGGTCTCGAGATCGGTTTCGGCGGCGGCGAGCATCTGGCGGCCGAAGCCGTGAGCCGCCCGCGGTTGGGCCTCATCGGCTGCGAGCCGTTCGTGAACGGCATGGCGAAGGCGCTGGCGTTGATCGAAGCGCGCCGCATCGAGAATATCCGCCTGCATTTCGGCGACGCCGCCGACATCCTGGCCTGGCTGCCGCCAGCCTCGCTCGCCCGCGTCGACCTGCTCTATCCCGATCCCTGGCCGAAGCGGCGCCACTGGAAACGTCGCTTCGTGCAGGAAGCGAGCATCGCGGCGATCGCCCGCCTGTTGCGGCCGCGGGGCGAATTCCGCTTCGTCACCGATTGGCCGGACTACGCCCAGTGGACCCTCGAGCGGCTGCTGCGGTCGCCCGATTTCGTCTGGACCGCCGAGCGCGCCGACGATTGGCGCGAGCCCTGGCGGGGCTTTACCGGCACACGCTACGAGGCCAAGGCCAAGCTGGCAGGGCGCGCACCCTGTTACCTGGTGTTCCGGCGCCAGTAAGGGCGCGATTGAGGCCCCAAATCGCCGCTTCAACGGCGGCTCGCGGACCCCGATGACCCTTGCACCAAGGCAATAATGCGCTATATTGCGGGCGTCCGTATTGGA
>DATBBS010000102.1:0-10953 GCA_036270895.1 Xanthobacteraceae bacterium | reverse complement strand
CACCGCGGCCGCGATCCGCTTGCCCTTGGCGATCAGGTCGGCCGCCGCCTTGGAGAAGACGGTGGCGGCGTGGCGCATCGAGCGGCCGGAATGCGAACCGCCGCCGACCTTGACCACGTCGGTATCGCCCAGAATGATCTTTACGCTCTCGACCGGCACGCCGAGCAGGTCCGACACCACCTGGGCGAAGCTGGTCTCGTGGCCCTGGCCGCTTGGCTGGGTGCCGATCACCACGTCGACGCGGCCCTCCGGCCGCACCGTGATGCGCGCCTGCTCGTTGGGGGCGCCGATCGAGGATTCGACATAGTTTGCAAGGCCGCGGCCGAGGAGCTTGCCGCGTTTGGCCGCAGCGCGCTTGCGCGCGGGGAATCCCTTCCAGTCGGCGATCTCCATTGCCCACACCATGTTCTCGGCGTAGCGGCCGCTGTCATACAGCATGCCGACCGCGTTGCGGTACGGCATGGCCTGCGGCTTGATCAGGTTCTTGCGCCGCAGCGCGATGCGGTCGAAACCGAGCTGCGCGGCCGCTTCATCGATCAGCCGCTCGATCACGAAGGTGACCTCCGGCCGGCCGGAGCTGCGATAGGCCTGTGTCGGCATGGTGGTGGTGTAGACCGCCATCGCGCGCAGCGTGGCGGCCGGAATGTCGTAGGGACCCGGGATCAGGCCGGCGCCCTTGCTCAGCGGCGACAGCGAGACGCAGCGCGCCCCCAGATTGCTGATATTGGTGGCGCGCATCGCCAGGAAGCGGCCCTGCTTGGTGAGCGCCAGCTCGACCCGCGACACCAGATCGCGCCCCTGGTAGTCGGAGAGAAACGCTTCCGAGCGCGTCGCGGTGTATTTCACCGGCCGGCCGATTTTCTCCGCCGCCCACAGCGCCAGCCCGAACTCGACGAAGACCCGGTTGCGGGTGCCGAAATTGCCGCCGACGTCGTAGGACAGGACCCGCAGCCGCTCCGGCGCGATCCCGAGAATGGTGGAGAGCTCGCGCTTCTGGCGCACCGCGCCGCCGCTGCCGGCATGGAGCGTATAGCGGCCGCTCTGTGCGTCGTACTGGGCGACGGCGGCGCGCGGCTCGAGCGGCACGCCGGTCACGCGGCCGATATGGAAGTCCTTGGTGACGATGTGATCCGCCGCCGCGAAGGCCTTGTCGGTCGCCGCGCGATCGCCGAACCAGGTGTCGACCGCGATGTTGTCCGGCACCTCGTCCCACAACGCCGGCGCGCCCGCCTTCATGGCGTCTTCCGAATGCAGCACGTGGGGCAGCGTCTGGTAGTCGACCGTGACCGCCTCGGCGGCGTCGAGCGCCTCGGTGGGCGTCTCCGCCACCACCATGGCGACCGCTTCCCCGACATGGCGCGCCTTGTCGGCGGGCAGCAGCATGTGCGGGCCGATGAATATCGGCTGCCCGCCGGCGGCGGTCAGCTTCATGTCGTATTTGGTCTTGGGCAGCGGATCGTGCGGGATCGGGGCGAGCTTGTCGGCGAGGCAATCGGCGCCGGTGAAGACCCCGAGCACGCCCGGCATGGCGCGCGCGCGCTCCGCGTCGATCCTGACAATGCGCGCATGCGGGTGGGGCGAGCGCACCATCGCGGCAAAAGTCTCGCCCGCCAGCTTGAAATCGTCGCTGAAGCGGCCCTGGCCGGTGACCAGGCGCGCGTCCTCGTTGCGCGGGATCGGCTTGCCGATGAAGCGATAATGCGGATCGTCGGGTTTTGGGGTGTCTTGCATGCGGCCAATCCTCGCGGGCGGGCTCAAGCGCTAGCTTTGCGCGCCGAGCCAGTCCAGCAAAATCCGGTTGAAGCGGTCCGGCGCCTCCACGTTGGGGAGGTGGCGGGCGCCGGCGAACGGCACGAAGCGGCCGCCCGGGATGAGCGCGGCGAGGCGCTGGTTTTCCTCCGCCGAGCTCGCCACGTCGTCCTCACCGTAGAGCGCCATGGCGGGAATGCGCAGCGACGGCAGCTCCCGGGTAAAATCGAAGTTGGAAAGTGCGTGGATGCCGCCGAGATAGCCGGCCGAGTCGGTGGCCGCGACTGTGTCGCGGATCTGCCGCCAGCGGCCCGGATCGCGCGCCCGGAAACCCGGCGACAGCCATCGCTCCATGGTGCCGTCGGCGATCGGCTCGCACGAATTCGCCGCCCGCACCGCGGCGATCCGCGGCGCCCAGATCTGCGCCACGCGGGCCAGCGAGGCCGGCGGGGACTCGCACAGCATCAGCGAGGCGACCTTCGTGCCATGCCGAAGTGCCAGGGCCTGCCCGATCATGCCGCCGATCGACAGGCCGACGACATGGACGTGGCCGATCCCGAGCGCGTCGATCACCGCTGCGATGTCGCCCGCCAGTTGGTCGAGCGTCGTGGTGCCGTCCGGCGGAGCGCTGCCGCCGTGTCCGCGCATGTCGACGCGCAGCACGCGCCACCCCTGGGCCAAGAGGGCAGGGACCTGCTCGGCCCACATGCCGCTGTCGGCGGCCAGAGCATGCGCGAAGCAGACGACCGCGCCCGCCGGGGGGCCGACGAGGTCATAGTGGACGCGGCGTGTGCCGAGATTGAGCAGCATACGGGGTCTCGAACAGGCGTCGGGAAGACGAGCGCGAGCCCGCCTACGTCAAAGGGAACAGCCATTCGTCATGCCCGCGCTCGTCGCGGGCATCCACGTCTTCTCGTCGTCAGGAAGAAAGGCGGGGATGGCCGGGACAAGCCCGGCCATGACGAGGCCAATTCACGAGACTGTGCGGTCGAGCAGCTCGATCGAGACGCCTTGGGGCGCACGCAGGAAGGCGACGCGCGTGCCCGGCCGCACCGTGGTGGGCTCGCGGGTGAACTCGACGCCCTTGGCCTTGAGCTCGGCCACGACCGCGTCGATGCCGCTCACCGTAAGGCCGAAATGGTCGAGGCCCTGATAGGGCGTGACCGGGGGCGGGTTGACGCCGTCGCCGGCCGCGACCGGCGCGATGAACACGTTGGCGCCGCCGAGCTTGAGGTCGATGCGCGGCTTGCCTTGCTGCATGGTGCGGACCACCTCGGCGCCGAGCATGCGCTCGTACCAGCTCGCGGTGGCCTCCGGGTCGGGGCTGCGCAAATGGATGTGGTCGTAGGTGAACTTGGCCATGCGGGTGTCTCCGTGGGTGGGGGCGCCACGTTAGCACAGCCGCCCCGCGGATGCGTAGGGTGGCGGGAAGCCCTGCCGCCGGGATGGCGGCTTGCCGAGGGAACACGCCCGACGCGCCGCCGGAACGCGAGAACAGGGGATAGCTGCGCTATTGCGGCGGCTCAGTCTTTCAATTGATTGACTCGGTGCTATGGTTGTGCCGGGTCTACAGGGTGCGAAACCCGCGCATGACATCCAGACTGGGACGGCCGGCTCGGGGGCGAGCAGGCCGCACAAGCTCGGAATACCCGTGACAATCGATCCCGCATTTCGGAATTCAGTGCGGCAGAAATACAATCAGATCGATCAGATTTGGACGGACGTCGATCATTGGCATGCGCGCTCGCGGCGCGAGATAGCGGAAGCCGTCGACCGTTTGAACAAGCTCCATCCCGAGCCGCATAGGCTGGTCATCGATATCGGGGCGGGCGGCCATCCGCAGCGCGTTCCGAGCCGCACCTATGTGCAGGCCGATATCGCGGTCGAGAAGCTGCGCGGCGTCGAGCGGTCGGTCTGCGCCGACGCCCATCATCTGCCCTTTGCGGACGGCGTCGCCGACTGCGTGTTGTGCGTCGGCGCGGTCGGCAATTACTGCTCGCTCGCCGACCTCATTCCGGAGATGAGCCGCATCGCGGCGCCCGGCGCGATGCTGGTGTTCCATATCGAGCTCAGCAACAGCTTCGAGTTCTTCCTCACCCCGCACTACCGGGCCGACGCCGCCTTCATCAAGACATTCTATCAGGGCGAGGAAAACCTCTGGGTCTATTCCGACCGCAACGTCCGCCAGGCTCTGACCGACGCGCAGTTCAGGATCATCGATACGCGCTATTTCCACATCGCGTCCGCGCTCGCCTATCGCTTGTTGAAGCGGCCCAACGTGGCCGCCAAGCTCTCCGGCCTCGACGCGGTGCTGGCCGGAATTCCGAAGATCGGCGGCATCGCCGACAGCGCCCTGTTCATCTGCGAGAAATCAGCGCACTGAACGAGCGGCCGTTGGCGACGAACGGTCTGGGTCCGGCGCCCTCATCGTGGCGCAGCCGCCGATCCCGGCCCGCTCATTCGGCGACCCTTGTCGGAAATCCGGGCGGTCAGGTCGTCGATTCTGGAAAGGAAGGTCCTCAGGATCGGCGACATGTTCGCCTTGTGATATCCGATGACCAGATCGATGGTCGGCGCCTTGCCTTTCAGCGGCCGGCTGATGACCGACCGCGGAAGGAAGTTTTTCGCATAGATGGGCAGGAGCGCCACGCCTCTGGTCGATGCGATCAGCGACATCGCCATTGCGAGATTGTCGACCCTGTGCGCTGGCCGGAGATCCATGCCGGAGCGCTCCAGGTAGTCATCGATAATGACTTGGAGCGTGGGAGCCGAGTTCGACATGCCGATGAATATCTCGCCCGCGATCTCTCGGAGCGCGACGGCGTCCTGCGACGCCAGGCGATGATCGCTCGGCATTGCGACGATCAGCGGCTCCTTGACGACGACCTTGTAGTCGAGGTCGGGCATATGCGCTTCCGGACGCATGAAGGCCAGGTCGAGCTTTCCTCTCAGCAGAGCCTGCGCAAGGTCGGGAGAGTACTGGCTGGAAACTGAGACCTCGATATTGGGCAGCTCGTCTCGAAGGATCCGCATGGTCTCGGGAAGCCAGTCCATCTCCTGCCCGGTCAAAAATCCGAGGGCGAAGGTCGGCTTGGCGGGTTCGGCGACCCGTCGCGCGGCTTCGCCGGCGGCCTCGACCTGGGCCAGCGCCAGCCGAGCATGATCGAGGAAGGCCCGCCCGGCGGCGGTCAATTCGATGCCGTGCACGCTGCGGCTCATGAGTTGAACGCCGACCTCGTATTCGAGGTCCCGGATCTGGCGGCTCAGCGAAGGCTGGGCGGTGTGCAGCCGTTTCTCGGCGGCGAGCGTCAGGCTGCCTTCCTCGGCGACGGCGACGAAATAGCGAAGGTGCCGCAGCTCCATGGCGCCGTCCCATATCTCTCAGGCATGCTTCCCCAACTTACAAAGTCTTTGGCGCGGACGCCAGCGGTCCCTACTTGCCTTCGCACGAGAAGCATCCTCGGGAGGCACCCGAAGGCCTTCTCGGCTTCCTGGCGTTGCTATCCATGCTCCGCCGGCAGGAAGCGGCAAATCGTGAGGCACCCGCATGAGCAACCCAGTCGTATTGATCACCGGCGCTTTGACCGGCATCGGGCGGGCCGCCGCCGTCGCCTTCGCCAGGAAGGGCGCGAAGGTGGTCGTCGCCGGTCGGCGTGATGAGGCCGGCAAGGCGCTCGTCGAGGAGCTGCGCGCTTTCGGCGCGGAGGCCGAGTTCATCAAGGCCGACGTCCGCAAGGAAGATGACGTCCGCAATATGGTCGACAAGACCGTCGCGCGGTTTGGGCGCCTCGACGTCGCCGTGAACAATGCCGCCACCGAAGGCGCGGTCGGCCCGATCACGGACCAGACCGCCGAAAGCTTTGCGGCGACCTTCGAGACCAACGTCCTGGGCGTGGTCCTGAGCATGAAGCATGAAGTGCGCGCCATGCAGGCCCAGGGGAGCGGCAGCATCATCAATATCTCCTCGACCTACGGGCACGAGGGGGCGGCTTTCGCCTCGATCTACGTCGGCGCCAAGCACGCCGTCGAAGGCATCACCAAGTCGGTGGCGCTCGAGATCGCCAAGTCGGGAATTCGCGTGAATGCCGTCGCGCCAGGCCCCACCGACACCGGCATGCTGACGCGCTTCACCGGCACGGCGGCCAACAAGGCGGCCCTCGCGACGCAGGTTCCGTTGGGACGGCTCGGCCTCTCCGAGGAGGTCGCCGACGGCATCGTGTTCATCGCGTCGGACGAAGCCCGGTTCATCACCGGCCACGTCCTCAACGTCGACGGCGGTCACACCGCCAACTGATCCGGGCGCGGAGGCTTTTTCGCGCCCGGTCAAGGGCGGCCGGCGGTCACTTTATCCGCCGCCGCCACAACAAGGAGGATGATCATGCCTACGCTGACCGGCAAGACCGCTCTCGTTACCGGCGCTTCCCGCGGCATGGGCCGCGCCAGCGCACTTGCGCTCGCCGCGGCGGGCGCCCAGGTGCTCGTGCATTACGGCCGCGGCGCGAAAGAGGCCGATGGCGTTGTCGCGGAGATACGCAGGGTGGGCGGTAAAGCGGATGCCATCGCGACCGACCTCGCCGCCCCGGACGGCGCCAGGAAGCTTGCCGCGCAGGCCCGCGGCATCCTCGGCGATCGCCTGGACATCCTTGTCGCCAACGCAGGGGTCTCGAAAGCGGCGACCATCGAGGAAACGACGGTCGCGGATTTCGACAGGCTCTTCGCCGTCAACGTCCGCGCGCCGTATTTCCTGGTGCAGCAGCTGCTTCCCGTGCTGCACGAAGGCAGCAGCGTGATTCTCGTCTCTTCGCTCGGGGCGCACGCCGCGGTCGGCACCCTGTCGGCCTATGCGGCCACGAAGGGCGCGATCGACACGCTGGTGAAGTATTTTGCGGCGGCGCTCGGGCCGCGCGGCATCCGCGTCAACGCGGTCGCGCCGGGCGTGATCGACACCGACATGTCGAATCTCGTCAAGACCGACGAGGGCAAGTCCGCCGTTCTCGGCATGCAGGCGCTCAAGCGGATCGGCCAGGCCGATGATGTCGGCTCGGTCGTGGCGTTCCTCGCCTCGCAGGACGCGCGTTGGATCACCGGCGACACCATCCGCGTGGATGGCGGCTCGAAGCTCTAAAGCTGGAACACCGGAAAGCACGGCCCCTCGAAAAAAGGAATTGGAGTCGGCTTGAGCGTTACCGCAAGAAGAGATCTCAATGACCCGGCACGGTCAATTCAGAAGGAGACAGATCATGGCTGACAAGGCGATGAAGATTCCGGGGCCCGACCACCCCATTTCGATCGATCCGAACCCGTCTCGCGTCGTGGTCAAGGTCGGCCGCAAGGTGATCGCCGACACCCGGGATGCGTTGACGCTTCGCGAGGCCTCCTATCCGGCGGTTCAATATATCCCCCGTCGGGATGTCGATATGGCGGCGCTCACGCGCAGCCAGCACACGAGCTATTGCCCCTACAAGGGCGACGCCTCCTACTACAGCATTCCGGCCGGCGGTGATCGTTCGGTCAATGCGGTATGGACTTACGAGACGCCGTTCGAAGCGATGGCGCAGATCAAGGATTACCTCGCCTTCTACCCGGACCGCGTCGGCGAGATCAGCTGACCGACGCCGGCGTCCCGGGTTTGGCATGAGGCGACAAGGAGGACTCGCATGCGCGCAACCCAATTCGCCCAGCTCAGCGCCTTCGTCGCCGTCGCCGAGCATCGCAACTTCACAAAGGCCGCGACTCACCTCGGTCTTTCGCCGCCGAGCTTGAGTCAGACCGTTCGCGCGCTCGAAACCAGGCTCGGCGTCCGCCTGCTCAATCGCACGACGCGAAGCGTCGCCTTGACGACGGCCGGCGAACGGTTGCTCGCCCATATGCAGCCGCTTCTGCAAGGCATCGACAAGGCCGTCGAGGCGGTCAATCAATTCCGCGACACGCCGATGGGATGCCTCCGCCTGACCGCGTCGCGTTTTGCCGCCGTGATGATTGTCGGCCCGTTGATCGGGGCTTTCCTGACCGAGTATCCGGACATCAGAGTCGAGCTGTTCGTGGACGATTCTCAATCTGACATCGTCAGCGGGCATTTCGATGCCGGTGTGCGCTGGGGAGAGCGCATCGACAAGGACATGATTGCTGTTCGCATGGGCGGCGGATTCCGGATGATCCCGGTGGCGTCGCCGGCCTATCTGGCGCGCAACCCGCCTCCGCGCACCCCGAAGGATTTGCGAACGCACCGGTGCATTCACTATCGCCATACCTGGAACGGCGCGATCCATCGCTGGATGTTCGAGAAGGACGGCGAGCAGATCGAGATGGCGGTCGAAGGCGCCCTCATCGTCAACGATATGGACCTGGCTTTGGGAGCCGCGCGCGACGGTCTCGGCATAGCCTATGTTCCGGAAGCGACTGCGAGGCTCTCGATCGAGGACGGCCGATTGGTTCCGTTGCTCGAGGACTGGTGCCGCTTCGAGCTTGATTTTTTCCTTTACTACTCGAGCCGCCGCCAGATGCCGCCTCCGCTCCAGACGTTGATCGCCTTTATTCGCAAGCACGCCCACGGCGGCGCCAACGCGAAAACAGCGTCACTTGGCCGGCCGCATGAGCACGATCGAGACGCGGCGACCGCATGAACGAGGCAAGAACCGGCCGACACGCAAGTCGGCCGGTTCTTGATGGTTTTCAGCGTCCTTCCAGCTGGAAATCGCGCTGCCAGCTCGGGGCCGCGGGGTCGATGCCGCGAAAGTGCGCCGGCGAACGGGCGCTCGCATAGGGGCCGGACGGATGCCGCGCGTGCGCCGAGTGGCCGTATCCTCCGGTCACTCCGTAGTTGAGCTCGTTGTCCATCTGCGCCTCCGTCGCCTGTTGGTCCCACGCCTTTGCGGCGCTCGCCGTCACCGCCGTCATGGCGGCGACTGCCAGCAGGGCCGCGAATGAGCGTGAGAGCGTCTTGCGAGCCGTTGTCGTGATGAGCTTGTTCATGGTCGATCTCCTTTGGTTTTGGCTGCGGCATTGGGCCCAGCCTGATAGCCTGTAGATGTGGTGGCGTCGGCGTTGGATAATCCGTGGCGTTCGACATGGACCATTCGGCCCATCGGAAGAATGACCTCGCGCTTGCGCCGTGGGGCAGCGTTGGCGATGCCTGGACGGAATTGATGTTTGGCTCCATCGCGCCGAGTGGATCGGAACTGGCGATCGAGGGAAGGTGCGCTGGGAATTTGTTGTGGTGGGTTCAGACCGGCCACGTCTTCGTGGCCCGCGCCCGGCGCCTGATTTCACGTCGACAAATACTGTGGGGCCAGATCGCCGGTCGGATAATCCGCGCAAGCCATGAAGGCGGCCGCAAAAATACCGCCCGGACCGCGCGGGGCGGTCCGGGCAGTGAAGCCGGCGTGGGGCTACGGATTGCGCACGCCGTGGTCGACCGCGCAGGTCCGGTAGGCGAAATCGCGGTTGGTCTGCATATCCTGGCTCGTGCTCGGCCACCGCTGGCGCGCTTCCTCATAGCATTGCGTGCGAATGTCCATGTCCGAAACGCTGTTGCGCGCGGCCCCGAACCGGGACCCGCCGTTGTGAGGGGTAGCCGCATAGGCGCCCGAGGACGTGATGACTGTGAAGGCCGCAAGCGCGGCGTAGCGTGAAAGTCGAGACATGATTTCTCTCCTTTGCGGGGCGATCGGCCCGTAGCGTGTGAAGGAAACGTTTGACGCGAAACACGATGGCGGGTGGGTGAGCTCCATCGTGGTCCCGCCTTCGTATGTGCGGCGGCCCGCGCGGCGTGACTATCCGCCCGTGTCCGAACAGGCCATTCGATCCAGCCAAACAATGACAATTGGCGACGCCGACCCGTCGACACCCCGACGATCCGCCGGTTGTTTTCAATTCCTGGCGTCTGTTTGTGTGTCCCACAATTCGTCGGCTCGCGAATGGACACGGCTTTTCATCCAAGCGCCGGTGTCGGGGAAGAAAGCCATGCTGGCCTGAGTGGAATTTCGAAATAGCTATTTCGTCTTCGACTTAAGTCGATCGCAATCTCGATTCATCAAGCCGCGCGAACCAAAACATCAATTCGGCTCATGCATTTCCACGCAATGGTGCATTGCGAAATCCGCGGATTATCAGACGTCGACGCGAAGCACACTTAGCATCGACCAGTGGCCCAGCTCTCGCCCCAGCCACAGGGGACTGCACATGATCAATCTCGTCAAAGCATCTCGCCTAGAGATTTCAGTCAGAGGCGCCAAATGAACAAGTTCGGCATCGCGGCGATCGTCGCCCTCCTGCCCGCGCTCGCGGCCTGCGACCAGAGCGAGTCGAAAACGCAACCCATCGCGCCCCCGCCGCCGCAAGTCACGGTCGCCAAGCCGGTTGCCAGGATGATCGCCGACCAGGACGAGTATGTCGGCCGCTTCGTCGCCGTCGAGTCCGTCGAGATGAGAGCGCGCGTTCCCGGTTACCTGGAGTCGATTCATTTTCAGGACGGCCAGATCGTGAAGAAAGGCGATATTCTGTTCACGATCGATCGTCGGCCGTTCAAAACCGCCCTCGCTCAGGCGCAGGCGAGCCTCGCGCAGGCAAGGGCCAATCTCGCTTTCGCGGACAGCGATCTCGCCCGCGGTCAGGGTCTCGCCGTCGGCTCCGTGATCACCCAGCAGACTCTCGATCAGCGCATGCAGGCCAAGCGGGTGGCGCAGGCGGCGGTCGCCGCGCAGGAGGCGGCCGCGGACCAGGCGGCGCTCGACCTCGAATTCACCGAGCTGCGCGCCCCCGTTTCCGGACGCATCGGCGACCGGCGCGTGTCCGTCGGCAATCTCGTCACCGGCGGGACATCGGGCAATACCAGCCTGCTCGCCACCATCGAATCGATCGATCCCATCCGTTTCGAGTTCACCGTCGATGAGGCCTCCTATCTGCGCTACGCACACCTCTCCAATGACGGCGCGGAAGCCGCCAACCGCGGCCTGATCCTGCCTGTCGGGCTCAAGCTGATCGACGAATCGACGTTTTCCCACGAAGGCAGGCTGGATTTCCTCGACAACGCGATCGATCGCTCGTCCGGCACCATTCGCGCACGCGCCATATTCGCCAACCCGCATGGAGAGTTCACCCCGGGCATGTTTGCGCGGGTTCGGATGGCTCCCGCACCTCCGAAGACTTCGCTGCTGGTGCCCGAGGCCGCGATCGGGGCCGAGCAGGCGCGCAAGTTCGTGCTGG
>DATBBS010000101.1:0-11884 GCA_036270895.1 Xanthobacteraceae bacterium | reverse complement strand
CGCGACAAGCGGGAATGCCCCGACAGCGAACGGTGCTTGGCCTTCGAGAGCTGCAGGCGGGATTTCAGCTTGACCAGCGAGGTCGTGACCGCGCCGGCCCCAAGGGCGGTGAACGCGAGCATCATGGGGCGCGAATCCATCGCCGCCGAGGCTATGCGGGCGCTTTGACCGATTGATGACAGTCCGCTCCGCCATCGCGAAGGTCTTTCAACAGGAGGATATCAACTTCCTTCTGACCAATCGCATTCCCCGGCGCCTGCTCACCCAACTCATGGGCTGGTTCAGCAAGATCGAGCAGCCGCTGGTGCGCGACCTGTCGATCGGCGTGTGGCGGCTGTTCTCGGACCTCGACCTGAGCGAGGCCAGGAAGGCGGAATTCGCCAGCCTGCACGACTGCTTCATCCGCGAGCTCAAGGAGGGCGCCCGGCCGATCGATCCGGATCCCGCCCTCATGGTCAGCCCATGCGATGCGATCGTCGGGGCCTGCGGGCGGATCGACGGCACCGAGCTTCTTCAGATCAAGGGATTTCCGTATGAGTTGCGCGATCTGCTCGGAAGCCCGGACCTGGTCGAAGGCCATCGCGACGGGGTTTATGTGACGCTCCGCCTCACATCGAGCATGTACCATCGCTTCCATGCGCCGCATGATTGCCACGTCGAGCAGGTGACCTACATCTCGGGCGACACCTGGAACGTGAACCCGATTGCGTTGCGGCGAATCGAGCAGCTGTTCTGCAAGAACGAGCGCGCCGTCATCCGCACGCGGCTCGCGGCGAGCCGCGCCGTCGTCACGCTGGTGCCGGTCGCCGCGATCCTGGTCGCCAGCATCCGCCTGCACTGCCTGGATGTGCTGCTGAGTCTCCGTCGGCGCGGACCCAACGTCATTCCCTGCGCGAGCGACTTTCGCAAAGGCGAGGAGATGGGATGGTTCGAGCACGGCTCGACCATCGTGGTGCTGGCGCGGAAGGATTTCGCGCTGGCCGGGAATGTGCGGCCCGGGAGCGTCATCCGGATGGGGCAGCCCTTGATGCGGCTGCCGCCGGCCCATCGCGAACCGCACGGTGCCTCCGCGTGACAAGGCGCCCGCTACTCGAACCGCAGCGCCTCGATCGGATCGAGGCGGGCCGCCTTGTGGGCCGGATAATAGCCGAAAAAGATTCCGACCACCGCCGAGAAGGCGAGGCTGCCGAGCACGGCGGGAATCGACATCCGGGTCGGCCACTGGGCAAGCGCCGAAATCGACACCGACGCCGCCAGCCCGGCCGCGACGCCGGCGGCTCCCCCCGCCAGGCTGATGAGCGCCGCCTCGACCAGGAACTGCAGCAGCACATGCGCGCGCCGGGCGCCGATCGCCATGCGGATGCCGATCTCGCGCGTGCGCTCGGTCACCGACACCAGCAGGATATTCATGATTCCGACGCCGCCCACCAGCAGCGAGATCGACGCCAGGATCGCCAGCAGCAGCGCGATCACGCGGCCGGTGTTCTCGGCGGTCGAGGCGATCTCGCTCAAATTGCGCACGCTGAAGTCGTCGGGCTCGCCGGCGCGGATGAGGTGGCGGCGCTCGAGCGTCGTGCCGGCGTCGCGCATGGCCTCGCCGACCAGATCGGGCGCACGGGCCTCGACGAAGATGAGGTTGACGAGGCCGGTGAGCTTGGGCTGCAGCCCGAAGGGGTTGGCGGCCGGCGGAAAACGCGCGGTGACGGGCGAGGGGGCTTGCGCCGGGACCGCGACGCCGATCACCCGGCGCTCCGCGGTCTCGAACGGCAGCAGCACGACGTCGTCCTGATCGGTCCCGAAACTCGACTGGCCGCGCGCCGCCAAGAGGCCGACCACACGCACCGGCTGCCCCTTGACCAGGATCGTGGCGCCGACCGGATCCTCATCCGCTGCGAACAGCTTGCGATGGACGGTCTGGCCGATCATGCCGACCATCGCGGCATTGTCCCCGTCGGCCTTGGTCAGAGCGCGGCCCGCGGCGAGCTTCCAGTTCAGGATATCGAGGAAGGCAGGCGTGACGCCCTCGATCGCGGTGCTCCAGTTGTTGCTGCCATATTGCGCCTGCGCGACCTGGCGATCGAGATAGCTGACGCGCGCCACGGATGGGACCTCGCGCTCGATGGCCTCGGCGTCGGCCACCGAGAGGCTCGAGGCGCTGCTGTTGCCGGCGCGCACGCCGTTCTGCGTGCTCGCGCCCGGCAGGACGACGAACAGGCTGGTGCCGAGGCTGGCCATCTGCCGTCGCACGGCCTCGTTGGCGCCCTCGCCGAGCGCGATCATCGCGATCAAGGCGGCGACGCCGATGAAGACGCCGAGCATCGTCAGGACGGCGCGCAGCTTGTTGCGCGCCAGCGCCGCCATGGCGGCACTGAGCGTCATGGCGGCCAGCGACCAGGAGACGGACGGGCCGGCGGGCGGTGTTCGGGCCGGCGGGCCGACGGGGCCGATCTGTCGCGGCCGTCCGGTGTCCTTGCGGACGTCGTTCGCGATCCGCCCATCGCGCAGCGTGACGACCCGGTCCGCATAATCCGCGATGTCGGGCTCGTGCGTCACCAGGATCACGGTGACGCCGCGCTGGCGATTGAGCGCGCAGAGGACACTCATGATCTCGCGCGAGGTCGCGGAGTCGAGATTTCCCGTCGGCTCGTCGGCGAGAAGGATGCCGGGGTTGTTGATGAGGGCGCGCGCCACCGCGACACGCTGCTGCTGGCCGCCCGACAGCTGGTTCGGATTGTGGCCGGCGTGCCCCAGGAGGCCGACCGCGGCGAGCGCGCGCCGGGCGCGGTCGTCGCGCACCCGCCGGCCGGGCCGGTCCGTGCCGCCATAGAGCAGCGGCAAGGCGACATTGGCGGCCGCGCTGGTGCGCGGCAGCAGGTTGAAGCTCTGGAACACGAATCCGATGCGGCGGCTGCGAATCTCGGCGAGCTCGCTGTCGGTCAGGGGCGCGACCGCGACGCCTTCCAGGTGGTAGGAGCCGAATGTCGGGCGGTCGAGACAGCCCAGAATATGCATCAAGGTCGATTTGCCGGAGCCGGACGCTCCCATGATGGCGACGAACTCGCCTGCCTGCACCCGCAGATCAATCCCGCGCAGCGCCTCCACGTCGACACGGCCGAGGCGATAGGTTCGCCGCAGGCCGGCGACCTCGATGGCGGCGCGGCGCATGCCGCGATCTCGCACGTAGGTCACGGGCCGGCCTGCCTCGCGGGGCGCTCGCGGGCGGTCACGATGCGGTCGCCGGACCGCAAGTCGCCCGACGTCACCTCGACATGGGTCTCGTCGCGCAGGCCGAGCGTGACCGGGACACGCGCGAGCGCGCCGTCGCGCTGCACCCAGACCTGCCCCTTGTCGCGCGCGTCGTCATTCTGGCCGGCCGAGCCACCCGGCGCGAAACGAAGCGCCTGTTCCGGCACGCGCACGACGTCGGGCCGCTCCGCCACCACGATATGCGTGGTCGCGGTCATGCCGGGCTTGAGCAGAAGCTCGGGGTTGGCGGCCTCGACGACAACGTCATAGGAGATCACGTTCTGCACCGAGACCGGCGCCTGGCGGACTTGCGTCACCGTGCCGGTGAACGTCCGGTCCGGAAAAGCCTCCACCGTGAAGGTCGCCTTCTGGCCTTCACGGATCTCGCCGATCGCGGCCTCGGTCACGGTGACGTCTACCTGCATGCGAGTCAGATCGGTGGCGATCAGGAACAATGTCGGCGTCTGGAAGCTCGCCGCCACCGTCTGGCCGACGGCGACGCTGCGCGACACCACCGTGCCGTCGACCGGAGAAACGATATCGGTGTAGTCGAGATTGACGCGCGCGGTCTTGAGCTCGGCCTCACGCTGCCGGATGGCGGCCTCGTCGAACTCGACCTGGGCCTGCGCCTGCCGATAGACATTCAGGGCGCTGTCGATCGCGTCCTGCGCCACGACCCCGCGGTTCGAGAGCGTGAGATTGCGCTCGTAGGAGGCCTTCACATAGGCGAGGTTGGCCTGATCCTTTCCGCGCTGCGCCTGGGCGGTCGCGACCGCCGCGGCGGCCTGCTCGACGGCGGCCTCGTAGCTGCGCGAATCGATCTTGGCGCAGCTTTGGCCCTGGGTGACCCGGCTGTTGTAATCGCACAGCAGGTCCTGGATGCGGCCGGAGACATAACTCCCGACCTGCACGGTCTCGACCGGGTTGACCATGCCGCTCGCGGTCGTGACGCGGGTCACGTCGCCGCGCCCGATCGGAGCCGTCACATAGTTCGGCGGGGCCGCGCCGTGCCGTGTCCACAGCACGGCTCCCGCAACCACGACGACGAGAAGGACGAGCGCCGCCACGAAGCGGCGCCGCCGTGGCGGGCGGACGCGCGGTGAGGGGGCCTCGCCGGTCTCGGCGGTCGCCTCGATGGCGTCATCGATCTCGGTCGGGCGCGGCCGCGTCGGCGCCCGCCACGGCGGAGCACCCGCCGGTGATTCATCGATCTCGAATCCGAAAGCGCGCATCTGGAATCCCGTCCCGATATCTGCCCAATGGTCGCAATAATAATGTGGGGCGCACCGCCGGCCGGAGCGCCCGTCAATAACGAGTCACACTGCCGCCATTGCGCCGCCACCGATGCGTCCTGTCGCGTCGGGGCCGTGCGCCCGGTGGACGCACGGCCCCACGCGCGGTGCCTTAGAGGATGCCTCCAAGCCCGAGGCCGCCGAGCAGCCCGGTGACGTCGCCGAGCAGACCAGTCAAGATGCTGGTCACTCCGGACAGGCCGCCGGTTCCTGCGGCGGCGGTCGTGGCGACATTCGCACTCGCACCTGCCGCATTGACGCCCACGTTGGCGTTGACAGCTTGCGCCATGGGGGAGCCGGTGAACATCGTCCCGAGCACGGTCGCGGCGGCGAGGGTGGTCAGCTTGCCTGCTTTCTTGGTCATCGTGTTCTCCATTTCTGTGTTGGCCATCCCCGTGATGGCGTTGTGCCATGACGCGAAGGCTAGATACGACGCCGGAGTCCGACAATTGAATTCTGGCAACCCGATCTTGAATTGCGTGCAACCAACCAAGTCCTGCTCAGTTGGTCCCGGGTGGAATCGCAAAGGCATCGAGTGACGCGTTGAAAGCTCGCATGCCGCTACCACCCGGTCGCATAGGTGACCCCACATTCGCGCGCACGACCATTGTGATGCCGTGCCGAGGCATATTTCCGCCACAACCATCAACCCTCGGAGAAGCGAATGGGCAATCGGGTGCCTCCGTTCAAGTCGATCGAAGCGTTCGTCGTGGTGGCGCGGGCGCTGAGCTTCACGGAGGCGGCGTCCGCACTCCATCTCACCGTACCGGCGGTCAGCCGTCGTATCAAAAGCCTGGAGATCGAACTCGGTGTGCCGCTGTTCCACAGGAACCATCGCGCGCTGCAGCTCACGGAGGCCGGCGAATCATATCTTTCGCGTCTCGCGCCGGCGATCGAGACGATCCGTCACGCGAGCGATCGCATCCGCGGCCACGCGCACGGCCACGCGCTCAAGGTCAGCCTGCCTGCCTCGCTGGCGGCGAACTGGCTGATTCCCCGGCTGCGCGGCTTTCACGCCGCGCATCACGGCATTCAGGTCGAATTGCAGAGCATGAACGGCTGCGCCGATCTCGACGCGAGCGAGGCCGATCTCGCGATCTGGCCCGGCACCGGCGACTGGCCCGGCTTGCGCGCCCAACGTCTCCTCGACATGGACGCCTATCCGGTCTGCGGCGCGGATTTTCTCGGCGCCGGCGCCTCGCAGCGAAGCTTGACCGATCTCCTGGAATGTCCGCTGCTCGGGATCGCGGGCCAGGAGGATTTTTGGCCGGAGTGGTTGCGGGCCGCCGGCCTGCGCGGACCCGCGCGCGTGCAACAGGTCTTCGACAATTTCCATCTGCTCTATCGGGCTGCCGCATCCGGTCTCGGCGTCGCGCTCGGCGTGGACGCGATCGTGGCGCCGTATCTCGAAGCGTCCCAGCTCGTCCGTCCGTTCGATGTTTCGTTCCGGCTTGCCAAAGGATACTACGTGGTCTGCCGGAGCAGCGACTGGACGCAACGTCCGATCGGCGCCTTCCGCGAATGGCTCATGACGCAAGCGGGCGCGAGCAAAGCCGAGCCCGATCGATCGGCCGTCGTCACCTGAGCAGCGCCGCCTCGAAGGCGCTGGCGATCGCGGGCCGGCTCTTGCCGGCCTGCGCGGCGTCGCCGATGACGACGACGGTCTGTCCCGGTCGCGCCAGCGCGCGCAGCGCCTCGCCGGTGCCTTGCCGGGCCCGGTGGTAGAACCAGTCGCGGAACGCGGAATGCGAGAAGATGCCGCGCAGGCCCGGCCACTGGGCGGCGCCGAGGTCGAGAAGCGCCCGTGCGAGCGGGCCGAGCCCGAAGCGGTAGCGCGCGCCGCTCGCGATCACGATGCGGTCGAAGGGCGCCAGCAGATCGGGCGTTCGCAGCACGTCGGCGCCGTAGCGGAAAGTCACACCCATCTTGGTGCAGGCCGCCACCATGTCGTTCACGTAGCGCGCGAACGACGCCGGATTGGCGCGCACCTCCTGGAACAGCGGCGCCCTGCCGGCGTACAGGAAGGCGCCGCCGGCGCGATCCTGCCGCTCGAACACCGTCACGGCGTTCTGCCCGGCAACCAGTGACGCAAATGTGAGCCCGGCCGGTCCCGCCCCGATGACGGCGATGCGTTCGCCTTGCGGCGGATGCGCGTCGCCGAACAGCGTCTCGCGGCCGGCCGCGCCGTTGACGACGCAACGCAGCTGCGTGCCGCCGCGCATCTCGTTGACGCAGGTGTTGCAGGCGAGGCAGCGCCGGATCGGCTCACCGCGCGTGACCTTGGCGACCCAGTCCGGATCGGCGATCAAGGTGCGGCCGAGCGAGACGAAATCCGCGCTCCCGTCGCTCACCGCCGCCGCCGCCATCGCGGGGTCGCCCAGCCGCCCGACCGCGATCACCGGCACGCGCACCTGCCGCTTCACGTCGGCCGCGTAGGCGAGAAAGGTCGCGTCGGGATATTCCATCGGCGGGATCATGCGCGCCGCCGAGGGCAGGGAGCGATAATGCCCGGCCGCGATGTGCAGCGCGTCGGCGCCCGCCTGCGCGGCCCAGATCGCGACCTGCTTGCCCTCGTGTTCCGGCATCCCTTCGGGAAAATAATCGTCGACCGAGACGCGGAAGATCACCGGTATTGCGACCGCGGCCTTGACGGCGCGCAGGATGTCGAGCCCGAAACGCGCGCGGTTCTCCAGCGAGCCGCCATAACTGTCGGTGCGCCGGTTCTCGAACGGGGTGAGGAATTGCGAGATCAGGTAGCCATGCGCGGCGTGAATCTCGACGCAATCGAAGCCGGCGCGCGCGGCGCGGGCGGCGGCGGCGGCGAAAGCCGCGGTCGTCGCCGCGATATCGTCGCGCGTCATCGCCTTCGGCACGATGGTCTCGTTGGTGACCTCGAACACCGGATGCGGGATCGCGGACGGCGCCAGCGGTTCCTCGCCGCAGATGTCGCGCCGCGTGTGGCCGCCGCCATGGCCGAGCTGGATCGAGGCTTTTGCGCCGCCGCGGTGGATCTCGTCGACCAGGCGGGCGAGGCCGGGGACGAAACGGTCGTCGAAAATGCCGAGCTCGCGCCGCCGATGGCGGCCGGCGCGCGCGGGCGACGCCATCTCGACCGTGATGAGCCCGACCCCGCCATGCACCCGCGCCATGTAGTAGGCGATGGTGTCGTCGGTGACGAAGCCCTCCGCGTCGGAGAGCCGCGTCGTCATCGGCGGCATGACGATCCGGTTGCGGATCTCGACCGCCCCGATGCGCCCCGGCGTGAGGAGGATGTTCATGGGTGGAATCTATTGCACCGCCGCGCACCCCACCGCTAGTCCCGCCCTCACCCTGAGGAGCGCGGCCGCAGGCCGCGCGTCTCGAAGGGCGAGGGCGGCCGATGATCGTGCCGGAGACTCGCGGCCCATGGTTCGAGACGCCCGCCTTCGCTCCGCGACGGCGGGCTCCTCACCATGAGGCGGTGTGTGTGGCGAGCGCGCGGGGGAGGGAAAAGATCAAAACGCCTTCACCTCGCCGCCGTCCATGTCGATGGTGGCGCCGTGCAGCCAGCGGCCGCGCGCCGAGCACAGGAAGGCGATCAGGCCGGCGATGTCCTCCGGCGTGCCGAAGCGCGTCACCCCGATGTCGGCGCGATGCCACTCGCGCACCGCCGCCTCGTCCTTGCCGGTGCGCTCCATGTCGGCCTTGATGCGGCGCCACAGCCGCTCGGTCTCGACATAGCTCGGATGGATGGTGTTGACCTGCACGCCATCGCTCTTGCCGCGGTCGGCGAGCGCCTTGCTGAAAGCGGCGCAGGCCGCGTTCACCGAAGCCCCGATGGTGAAGCCGGCGGTCGGCACGCGCCCGCTCGTGCCGCCGATGGTGACGATCGAGCCGCCGTTCGATTGCAGCAGCGGCCAGGCGGCACGCGCGAGCCGCACATGGGCGAAAAATTTCAGCGCATAGCCGTCCTGCCAGTCGGCATCGGTGAGCTCGAGGAAATCGCCGCGCTTGGTGGTGCCCGCATTGTTGACCAGGATGTCGAGGCGTCCGAAAGCGCGCTGCACGGCGGCAATGAGGGCCGCGGGCGCCTCGTCCTTGCGCAGGTCGATGGTCTCGAAGTGCGCCTTCCGCCCGAGCTTCCCGACCCCCGCCACCACGCCGCGCAGCGCCGCCTCGTCGCGGCCGGTCAGCATCACGTCGCAGCCTTCGGCTGCCAGCGTCAGCGCGATGCCGCGGCCGATGCCGCGGCTCGATCCCGTCACCAGCGCCACCTTGCCCGTCAGTCCCAGATCCATGTCGCCATGCCCTTTTTGTCTTGGAAACGAGGCCATCGGATAGCGTATCCGGGAGCGGATGGCGACGGGGGAATGGCGCATTGACTTAAGACCGTCATCCTGAGGTGCGCGCCCGCAGGGCGCGCCTCGAAGGATGACGGCCCCTGCCGTGCCGCTTGCGCGCTTGTTGCACTTCCTCGGCCGTGCATCCTTCGAGGGCCGCGCAAAAAGCGCGGCCACCTCAGGATGACGGGATTGGATCGAGTGCTTGCTGCCCCCTCAATCCAACCGGATCCCCGCCGCCCGGATCACCCGTGCCAGCCGTTCCGTCTCGTCGCGGATGAAGACGCGGAATTCGGCCGGCGTATCGGCCACCACCTCGGCGCCCTGCTCGACGATGCGCGCCCGCACGCTCTCCTCTTTCAGCACCGACACGGTCGTGCGGTGCAGGATGTCGATGATCGCGGGCGGCGTCTGCGCCGGCGCGAGCAATCCGAACCAGGTGCCGGTGCGATAGTCCGTTCCGCTCTCCGCGAAGGTCGGCACGCCGGGCAGGAGCGCGGAGCGGTGCTCCGACGCGATCGCGATCGCCTTGAGGGTTCCGCCGCGGATCATGCCGAGCACCGGCAGCACGCTCGAGAACAGTGCCTGCACCTGGTCGGTCATGGCGCCGAGCGCCGCCGGCCCGCCGCCCCCATACGGGACGTGCACCATGCGGATGCCGGTCATGCCCATGAACATCTCGGTCGCCAGATGCGGGCCGCTGCCGGCGCCGTAGGAGCCGTAGTTCAGCGCGCCCGGCCGCGCTTTGGCGACGGCGATGAATTCCGCCAGCGAATTTGCCGGGAAAGCGGGCGGCACCACCAGCACGGTGGGCGAGTTCGCCATCAGCGTCACGGGCGCGAGGTCGGCGAGGGGATCGAAACCGAGCTTTGTGTAAAGCGACGGGTTGGCGGCCAGTCCGACGCTCGCCATCAGCAGCGTGGCGCCGTCGGGTTTCGACCGCGCCACCGACAAGGTGCCGAGATTGGTGTTGGCGCCGGGACGGTTGACCACCACGAAGGGCTGGCCAAGGCGCCGGGCGAGGCCGTCGCTCACGAGCCGGGCCAGGAGATCGGTGCCGCCACCCGCCGCGAAGGGCACGATCAATTCCGTCGGCCGCGCCGGATAGTCCTGCGCCTGCGGCGCGGAGATGCATGCCGCTACCATCATGGTGGCGAAAATCAGTCGCGTCTCGGCCCGCATGAGGTCCGCCCCCCGCTCGTGAACCAGCATAGCGCGTTCGGTCGCGGGTGAAATCTGCTCACGCTGTACTCTCCCGCTGCCGTTTTGCGTCGCAAAATCGGTGCGGCCGCCCGCCACGACATAAATTCCGCGTTAAATCTGCGCCCGCGCGCGCGCGGGTCGTGGCAATTGGGCCGGCTCCGGTGTTAGTTCGACGGGGGGATAAGCGGCTGGGCCGACGAGCTTATCGGGGGAAGCATTGCGCCGCCGCGCTGCCGGACGCATCACCGGTGATGCCGCATGAAATTTTTGTCATGTCGCGGAAACGTGCCGGCAAGCCGCTAGAACGCAAGTCTGGGTGTTGGTTCGTGGCTTGGCCGTTGTCGCCGGCCGCTTCAAGGGGAACCTGATGATCCGCCTGCGCATGGTGTTGATGGTTGCCTTGGCGATTGTCGCCGGCGGCGCGCTGGCCTGGTACCTGCTGCAAGGGCCCGATCCGGTCCGCGCCGCGCGCCCGCAGGCCCGCGCCGCCGTGCCGGTGAGCGTGGCGGCCGCCACGCGGCGCGACGTGCCGATCTATCTCACCGGGCTCGGCACCGCGCAGGCCTTGTACACGATCGGCATTCATTCCCAGGTCGACGGCAAGCTGATCGAGGTGCTGTTCACCGAAGGCCAGCACGTGAAGAAGGACGATGTGCTGGCCAAGATCGATCCGCGTCTCTATCAGGCCGCGCTCGACCAGGCCAACGCCCGCAAGGCCCAGGATGTCGCCCAGCTCGGCTCCGCCCAGAAGGATCTCGCGCGCTTCAAGGCGCTGGCGCTCAAGAGTTTCGAAACGCAGCAGAATGTCGACCTGCAACAGGGCAAGGTCGATCAGTTCACGGCCGCGGTGGCGGCCGACGACGCCGCCATCGAGACCGCCCAGACCCAGTTCGACTACACCAACATACGGGCGCCGAGCGACGGGCGCGTCGGCGTGCGCCAAGTCGATCCGGGCAATCTGGTACGCGCCTCCGATGCCGGCTCGATCGCCATGCTCACGCTCACCCAGCCGATCGCCGTCATCTTCACCCTTCCGGCGAGTTCGCTCGACGACGTGCGCGACGCCATGGGGCGCGGCGACGTCGAGGTCACGGCCTTCGACCAGAATAACCGCCGCGCGCTCAGCACCGGCAAGCTGCTGCTGATCGACAACCAGATCGATCAGGCGACCGCCACCATCCGTCTGAAGGCGATGTTTGCCAACCAGGACGAGCGTCTGTGGCCGGGCGAGTTCATCAACGCGCGGCTGCTGCTCGAGACGCGCAGCGCCGCGCTCGCGGTCCCGTCGACCGCCGTGCAACGCGGGCCGCAGGGCCTGTTCGCCTGGGTGGTGAATGATCAGAACATCGCCCAGACCCGCAAGATCCAGACCGGGCCGACCGCCGGCGACCTCACGATCGTCGCCTCCGGGCTCGCCGAGGGTGAGCGCGTGGTGACGGACGGGCAATACAAGCTTCAGCAGGACATCCCGGTCACCATCACGGCGCCGACCGGCGGCACCTCGTGAGCATCACCGGGGGCACTTTGTGAACATCTCCGAACCCTTCATCCGGCGCCCGGTCGCGACATCGCTCTTGATGGCGGCGCTCGCCTTCGTGGGGATCGTTGCTTATCCGTTCCTCCCCGTGGCGCCGCTGCCGCAGGTCGACTTTCCCACCATCCAGGTGCAGGTCACCTTCGCGGGCGCCAGCGCCGACACCATGGCGACCTCGGTCGCGGCGCCGCTCGAGCGCCAATTCGGGCAGATCGCCGGCATCACCCAGATGACGTCGCAGAGCACGCTCGGCGCCACCACGATCGTCATCCAGTTCGATCTCAACCGCA
>DATBBS010000100.1:0-2681 GCA_036270895.1 Xanthobacteraceae bacterium | reverse complement strand
GGAAGAGGAAGCGGAAATTCACCGCCTGACCGCTGAATCGAATTGGCAGACGGCCGTCGGGGCGAACTCGCCCGGATGGCAGGCGAGCCGCGCCGGGCGCTTCAGTCCGGAGCCGACGACCGGGTGCTGAGCACGCCGCGGTGCCGGAACTCGATGTTTGGCGGGTCGTTGTCCGAGAGATGACGAGGCAGCTCGCCTCGTTTGCCGCCGCCCGATGCGGTGGCGCCAATTTCGGGACAGGCCCATGAGCAAATCCTCCAATCGCGGCACGGCCGTCTCCCAGAGCGCGGAACGGGCGGCGCGGCAGGGGCGCGAGATTCAGAAAAACGTCGACCGCACCGAGAAGGCCGCCGGCGCGCCCAAGGATAAAAAGCCCGAAGCCATGCAGGCGGGAGCCCGCGCTTATCCGTCGTCCTTCCCCGAGCAGCATCTCGAGAAGCCCGGGATCGAGGCCGAGCTCGAAACGCGGCCGATGTACCTGGCGCCGCACTACAAGGGATCGGAAAAACTGGCCGGCATGGTCGCTCTGATCACCGGCGGGGACTCCGGCATTGGCCGGGCGGTCGCGGTCCTGTACGCGCGCGAGGGCGCCGACGTCGCGATCGCCTACCTCAATGAGCACGAGGACGCGCAAGAAACGAAGCGCGCCGTGGAGGCGGAAGGCCGCCGCTGCATCCTGATGGCGGGCGACGTCGCCGAGCTGGATTTTTGCCAGGCCGCCGTCGATCAGACCATCGAGGCCTTCGGGCACCTGGATCTGCTGGTGAACAATGCGGCCTTTCAGGAGCATGTCCGGGCGCTCGAAGAGCTCACCGAGGAGCATTTCGACCGCACTATCAAGACCAATCTCTACGGCTATTTCCACATGGCCAAGGCGGCGGTCCCGCATATGGGGCGGGGAGGCGCCATCGTGATGACCGGCTCGGTGACGGCGATGAAAGGCAGCAAGGAGCTGCTCGACTATTCGATGACCAAGGGCGGGATCCACGCCTTCACCCGGTCGCTGGCGGCGCAACTCGTCGATCGCGGCATCCGGGTGAACGCGATCGCGCCCGGGCCGGTATGGACGCCGCTCAATCCCGCCGACCGGCAGGGCGAGCAGGTGGCCAAATTCGGAAGCCAGACGCCGATGCGGCGCGCCGCGCAGCCCGAGGAGATCGCGCCCGCCTTCGTGTTCATGGCGGCGCCGAGCTGCTCGAGCTACATCACCGGCGAGATCCTTCCCGTCGTGGGCGGTTATTAGCGTGTGATCGAGGCATGGCGCGATCGCGCCGTCAGATCAACTCACGGACCGTATCCGATGCGACGGTGAGCGCGATCGATCCGGCAGCGGGTGTTCCGCGCGCCAGCGATTCGGCGAGATGCATCGCTTGCTGCAATGTCGCCTTGGGGGGCATCGGAGGCTCGTGCGGATCGACCACGGCTTCGACCAGCACCGGGCCGCGGGCCGACAAGGCCTGGCGCAACACCTCGCCGCAGCGGGCGGGATCTTCGACCCGATAGCTCTTCACCCCGCAGGCCTCGGCCGCGCGGGCAAAGTCGATGGGATAGAGATCGCAGACGTATTCGGGATTGCCGAGGAATACCATCTGCTCCCATTTGATCTGCCCGAGCGAGTTGTTCTTGATGACGACGACCTTCACGTCGAGATCGTATTTCGCGGCGGTGGCAAGCTCGGCCATCAGCATGGAGAGGCCGCCGTCGCCCACGAAGGCGACGACCTGCCGGCCCGGATAGGCGATTGCGGCCGCGTTCGCATAGGGCAGGCCGCACGCCATGGTGGCGAGATTTCCCGAGCATGAAAACATCATGTTGCCGCGCATATCCAGATGTCGCGCCGCCCAGGTGGTGATCGTGCCGGAATCGGTCGCCACGATGGCGTCGTCGCTGAGCAGCTTGTTGAGCTCATGGGCGACGACCTGGGGCTTCATCGGCATTTCGCGTCGCGTGCCGCGCTCCTCCATGAGCTTGCGCCATTCCGTCATGGCGCTCTGTGCCTGCGAAAGGAACGCGCGGTCCTGGTGGTAGTCGAGCCGTGGCAGCAGTGTCGCGAGCACACGCCTCGAATCTCCAACGAGTGCGGCCTCGACCGGATAGCGCAGGCCGACGCGCTTGGGATCCAGATCGATCTGGACGGCGCGCGCCTTGCCCGGCTTGGGATAGAATTCGATATAGGGAAAGCTGCTGCCCACGATGAGCAGCGTATCGCAGGTCTCGAGCGCCTCTTGCGACGGGCGAGTGCCGAGCAGGCCGACGCCTCCGGTGGTATAGGGGCTGTCGTCCGGGAGCGCGCTCTTGCCGAGCAGCGCCTTGGCGACCGGCGCGCCCAGGCGTTCGGCGGTCGCCGCGAGTTCGTTGCCGGCCCCGATGGCGCCGCGCCCGGCCAGGATGCAGATCTTCCTGCCCTCGTTGAGGATCCGGATCGCCCGCTGCAACTGATCCTCGCTCGGCAGATGGGCGCCTTCCGCCATGACGTCCGAGACATGGTGAGGCCGGTTGCGTTGCGAGCGGTCGGCCGATTTCGCGGGTTGCGACTGCATGTCGACCGGCATCGTCACATGCGAGACGCCGCGGTAGGCGAGCGCGGTGCGGCAGGCGAGCTCCACCACGTTCTCCACATGCGCCGGGCCCATCACCCGGGCGTTGTAGACGCAGACGTCCATGAACAGCTTGTCGAGCTC
>DATBBS010000099.1:0-7357 GCA_036270895.1 Xanthobacteraceae bacterium | reverse complement strand
GGCCGCCGACATCCGGGTGGGCCGCGATCCCGAGGTCGCCGTCAAGGGCGCGCATTGCGTCGTGACCGACACCTGGGTCTCGATGGGCGACAAGGAGGGCGCGCGCCGCCACAACCTGCTCAAGCCCTACCAGGTCAACGCACGCCTGATGGCGAAAGCGCGGCCCGACGCGCTGTTCATGCACTGCCTGCCCGCCCACCGCGGCGAGGAGGTCACCGACGAGGTGATCGACGGACCGCAGTCCGTGGTGTTCGACGAGGCGGAAAACCGTCTGCACGCGCAAAAAGGCATTCTGGCCTGGTGCTTCCACGGCGGCGACTCGTGACTATTTAAGGGGGGATGCGCGGGGCCGACGTCGCGAACCCGCCAAGAAACCGCTGTCGAAGGCCCCTTATGACCGATATCGCGATTCCCTCCCGCGCGCCGGCCGAAACCCCGACCGAGGATGCGATCCTGCCGTTCGAGGTGGCCAGCCTCGATCTGCGCGGCCGCGTCGTGCGGCTGGGGGCCGCGCTCGACCAGACGCTCGCCAACCACGACTATCCGGCGCCCGTCGCCAAGCTCCTGGGCGAAGCCATCGTGCTGACGGTGCTGCTCGGCTCCTCGCTCAAATTCGACGGCCGCTTCATCCTGCAGACCCAGACCGACGGGCCGGTCCGGATGCTGGTGGTCGACTTCAACAGTCCCGGCCGCATTCGCGCCTGCGCGCGCTTCGACCGCGCCCGCGTCGATGCCGCGATCGCGGCGCGCGCGGCCTCCGCCGGCGAGCTGCTCGGCTCGGGCCATCTCGCCATGACGATCGACCAGGGTCCCGACATGAGCCGCTACCAGGGTCTGGTGGCGCTGTCCGGCGGCGGGCTCGAAGACGCGGCGCATGAATATTTCCTGCGCTCGGAGCAGATCCCGACGCGCGTGCGGCTCGCGGTCGCCGAGGAGATCAGCGCCGACACGACCGGTCCGCGCCATCGCTGGCGCGCCGGCGGCATGCTGCTGCAGTTCCTGCCGAAGAAGGCGGAGCGCATGCGCGGGCCCGATCTCGATCCGGGCGACGCGCCGGAAGGCACCGCGCCGCACGCGATCGCCGAGGACGACGCCTGGGTGGCCGGCCGCTCGCTGATCGCGACCGTGGCGGACATCGAGCTGATCGATCCGGAGCTGTCGAGCGAGCGGCTGCTTTACCGGCTGTTTCACGAGCACGGCGTGCGCGTCTTCCGCGCGGTCGCGGTCGAGGCGAAATGCTCGTGCTCGCGCCAGAGCGTCGAGGACATGCTCAAGAGCTTCTCGCAGGACGACCGCGACCACATGGTCGAGAACGGGGTCATTTCGGTGACCTGCGAATTCTGCAGCTCGACCTATGTGTTCGCGCCGGAGGAAGTGGCGTGATGAGTCTGGGTGTCATTGCGAGGAGGGCGAAGGCCGACGAAGCAATCTCGGTCACAAGCGCATGAGCAAGCGAAGCGAGATAGCTTCGCGGAGCCTGTCCTTGGGCTTGCCGAAGGCAAGACCCGAGGGCTCGCAATGACGCGCGCCTGTGGGCGCGCGTCAATTGATCGTGCGCCGGGTTTCGGGACCGTCGAGCGAGAAGGCGGGAATCTCGATGTCGAAGCGCTCGCCGCGCGCCGACACCATGCCGTAGGTTCCGACCATGAAGCCGGACGGCGTCGGCAGCGGCACGCCGCTCGTGTATTCGTAGGATGCGCCGGGCTCCAGGACGGGTTCCTCGCCGACGACGCCGGCGCCGCGCACTTCCTGCACACGGCCGAGCGCATCGGTGATGCGCCAGTGGCGGGTCTTGAGCTGAACCGCTTCCTCGCCCTGATTGCTGATCGCGATCGTATAAGCCCAGAAGAAATAGTTTTTCTCCTGGGAGGAGCGCTCCGGAAGGAATTTCGGCGTCACCGTGACCGTGATGTTGCGGGTAACCGTCTGATACATGGTGAACCTTGGTCAAACCTTCGCGAATCTCAGGGGCAAGCGCACGACCCGCGATGATCCGTGCCGCATTGAATCGCGTCTTGGCGCCACACGCAACGGTCCCGCGGCCCGATACCGAATACGGACGGGTTCGAGGCGCGGCGCCCGCATCGAACCATGCGGCCTTCTCGATCCTTCGGCTTCCCGTAGTATGATAAACTGCATCGAACCACCAGCCACATCGGTGCCCTAAAGTGCTGCAAACAAGGCTCGCAAGCCACGGCCGCGACGTCATGGCCGCCACGGAAACGAACCCGATGCCTCCTGTCATACCGGCCGGCCGGGATCTCCGCCTCGACCTTTTTCGAGGACTGGCGCTGTGGCTCATCTTCCTCGATCACATCCCCTCCAACATGGTGAGCTGGATCACCATCCGCAATTACGGATTCAGCGACGCGACCGAGATCTTCGTCTTCATCTCCGGCTATACGGCCGCCTTCGTGTATGGCCGCGAGATGCGCGACCGCGGCGTCGTGGTGGCGAGCGCGCGCATCCTCACGCGCGCGTGGCAGGTCTATGTCGCCCATATCTTCCTGTTCGTGATCTACATGGCGGAAATCTCCTACGTGGCGGCGAGCTTCGACAACCCGCTCTACGGCGAGGAGATGGGCATCTTCAATTTCCTCAAGCAGCCGGACGTCACGCTGATCCAGGCGCTGCTGCTGAAATTCAAGCCCGCCAACATGGACGTCTTGCCGCTCTATATCGTGTTGCTGACCGGATTTCCGCCCATGCTATGGCTGCTGCTGCGGCGGCCCATGCTGGCGCTCAGCGCTTCGGTCCTGCTCTACGCACTAACATGGCAGCTCGACTGGAACCTCGCGGCCTATCCGAACGGCAGCTGGGTCTTCAATCCGCTGGCGTGGCAGCTGCTGTTCGTGTTCGGCGCCTGGTGCGGGTTGGGCGGCGCCGCCCAGCTGGCGCCCTTCGCCAGCTCGCGGCTGGTGCTGGGGCTGGCGGCGGCTTATCTCGCCTTCGCTTTCGCGATCGCGCTCACCTGGTACGTTCCCCATCTCGCCGTATATGTGCCGAGATGGCTCGCTGAATGGATGTACCCGATCGACAAGACCAATCTCGACGTGCTGCGTTTCGCTCATTTCCTGGCACTGGCGGCCTTGACCGTCAGATTCGTGCGGCGCGACTGGACAGGCCTTGCCTCGCCGTTACTGCGGCCGGCGATTTTGTGCGGGCAACATTCACTCGAAATTTTTTGTTTGGGCGTATTCTTGGCATTCGCGGCTCACTTCGCGATGGTCGAGATATCGGACGGCTTGGCGATGCAGATCCTGGTCAGCGTCTTAGGGATCGTCGTAATGGTGGCGACGGCGGCGCTGATAACATGGTATAAAAAGGTCGAGGAACGAACGCACGGACCGCGCAAGGCATCGCCGAACGCGGACCTTGCGGGGGGCGAGGCATGAGAGCGCTGATCGCAGGCTTGTTGGCAGCAATGCTCGTCGGCACCGCGCACGCGGCCGACGAGAGCGCGTGCTTCGTCGCGGGCCACCTGGTGCAGGCCGATTTCGCGCTGCCGCGGGTGGCCGCCGCGATCGAAGCCAAGCATCTCAAAATTGTCGTGCTGGGATCGGCGTCATCGACGCTGCCGGGGTCGGAGGGCGCCGCCAAGGCCTATCCGGCGCGCCTCGAAGACTCGCTCACACGAAGGCTTCCCGGCACCGAGGTGAAGGTCGTCACCCATACCAAGGCGCGCGACAGCGCGACCGAGATGGGAAAGACGCTGGAGCAGGTCCTGGCGGATGACAAACCCGACCTGGTGATCTGGCAAACCGGCACCGTCGACGCCATGTTAGGGGTCGACCCGGACGAATTCCGCTCGGCGCTCGATGACGGGGTCGATACGCTGCAGGCCGGCAAGGCCGATACCGTGTTCATGAACATGCAATACAGCCCACGCACCGACTCCATGATCGCGCTGGGTTCGTATGTGGATGCGATGCGCTTTGTTGCACTGCAGCGTGAGGTGCTCCTGTTCGACCGCCTCGCCGTGATGAAGCACTGGAACGAGATGGGCGTTTTCGACCTCTATACGGCGACAAAGAAAACTGATACGGCCGAGAAGGTACATGACTGCATCGGCCGATTGCTCGGTCGACTGATCGTCGATGGCGCCAAGCTGGCCCAGATAGGCGATACGGGATCGGGCAATCCGGGGGGCGCGAACAAGGATCTTCACTGACTATGAATCGTTACAGACACATCCCGGGAATCGTCGCGGGACTCACCTGCGTGCTCACGCCCGCGCTCGCCTTCGCCCAGGATCAGCCGCCCGCCTGCAAGGCGCCGACCGAGCTCATCCGGCTCACCCAGCCCCTCACCCATACGGCTCAGCGTCTCGCCGAATTCGAGCCCCTGAAGATCATCGCGATCGGCTCGTCGTCGACCGCCGGCGCGGGCGCGAGCTCGCCGGCGGCGTCGTATCCGAGTCGCCTCGCGGCGGAGCTCAAGGAGCAATTCCCCGGCCACCCGATCACGGTGATCAACCGCGGCGTCAACGGCGAAGAGGCGCGCGACATGCTGTCGCGCTTTTCGGCGCAGGTGATCGAGGAGAAGCCCGACCTGGTGTTGTGGCAGGTCGGCACCAATTCGGTGCTGCGCGACTACCCGCTGGCGCCGACCAGCCCGATCATTCTCGAAGGCGTGCGCGAGCTCAAGGAGATCGGCGCCGACGTGGTGATGATCGATCCGCAATTCGCGCCGCGCGTGATCGCCAAGCCGGACGCCGAGGCCATGGTGACGCTGATCTCGCGGGCCGCCAAGGAAGCCAATGTCGACCTTTTTCAGCGCTACGCCACGATGCGTTACTGGCGCGAGGCCGAGCATCTGCCCTTCGCGGCCTTTGTCACGCCGGACGACCTCCATATGAACGACTGGGGCTATGGCTGTCTCGCCAAGCTGCTCGGCACCGCGATCGCCGAAGCCGCGACGCGCGGCGTCGCGTCCGCCCAGGCCCATGCGTCGGCGCGCACGCCCTAATCTCATAACGTTTCGCAGCACGACAGGCTTGGTTAAAAAGGCCTGAATCGATGGCTTTTTAGCTATTTACTTAGAATGGGCGCAAACGGCCCTCGTGCATAAAGGCGGCATGGGGATCCGAACGGTCGGGTTCCCTTGGCTTTGCACGAGGGGCACTCCCGTGACCACGGGGCGACACCGACACATCGCGGGACTGGCGGCCGTGCTGCTCGTCTGCATGGTGGCCCCCGCCGAGGCCGTCGATGCGCCGCCGCCGCTCGCCTGCAAGGCGCCGAACGAGCTGATCCGGCTCACCCAGCCGCTCGTCCGCACGGCCCGGCGTCTCGCCAACCTCGAGCCCTTGAAGATCGTCGCCATCGGCTCCTCGTCGACCGCGGGCGCCGGGGCGAGCGCCCCGCAGGCGTCTTATCCGAGCCGGCTTGCGGCGGAGCTCAAGGAGCGGTTTCCCGGCCGTCCGATCACCGTGATCAACCGCGGCGTCAACGGCGAGGAGGCGCGCGACATGCTGGCGCGCTTTGCGCAGGACGTGATCGACGAGAAGCCCGACCTGGTCTTGTGGCAGGTCGGCACCAATGCGGTGCTGCGCGACGATCCGCTCGCACCGACCAGCCCGATCATTCTCGAAGGCGTGCGCCGCATCAAGGAGCTCGCCGCCGATGTGGTGATGGTCGATCCGCAATTCGTGCCGCGCATGATCTCAAAGCCGGCATCCGAGACCATGGTGAACCTGATCTCGGCGGCCGCCAAGGAGGCCAACGTCGACCTCTTTCAGCGCTTCGCGACGATGCGCTACTGGCACGACGCCGAGCATCTCCCCTTCGCGGCTTTCACCACCCCGGACAATCTTCATATGAACGACTGGGGCTATGACTGTTTCGCCAAGCTGATCGGCGCGGCGATCGCCGAAGCCGCGACGCGCGACGTCGCCTCGGCCGAGGTCCCGTCGGCACAGCCGGCGACGCCGTAGCGGCGGCGAACGATGAGTAGCGCGTAGCGACGGCAGAAATCCCTATTCGCTATTCGCCTCTCCGCATTCGCTCACCCGCCTCACACCTTCTCCAGCGCCGTCACGATGTCGCCGACGATGTCGTCGGCATGCTCCAGGCCGGCCGAAAAACGAACCAGCCCGTCGGTGATGCCGAGCTCGGCGCGCGCCTGCGGCGTCAGGCGCTGATGCGTCGTCGTCGCCGGATGCGTGACGAGGCTCTTGGCGTCGCCGAGATTGTTGGTGATGCGGATGAGCTGCAGCGCGTTGAGGAAGCGGAAGGCCGCTTGCTTGTCGCCGTCGACCTCGAATGCGACCAGCGTCGAGCCCCCGCGCATCTGCTTGGCGACCGTCGCGGCCTGGGGATGGTCCTTGCGGCCCGGATAGATCAGGCGGGAAATCTTCTTGTGACCCGCGAGCGCGTCCGCCACGACGGCGGCGGACTCGGTCTGGCGGGCGACCCGCAGATGCAGGGTCTCCAGTCCCTTCAGCAGCACCCAGGCGTTGAACGGCGACATCGACGGCCCGGTCTGCCGCAGCAGCATATGGACATTGTCCTGGATGAATTTCTCCGAGCTCAGGATGATGCCGCCGAGGCAGCGTCCCTGCCCGTCGATGTGCTTGGTCGCCGAATAGACGACGCAATCCGCGCCGAGCGCGAGCGGGCTCTGCCAGATCGGCGTCGCGAACACGTTGTCGACCACGAGCGTCGCTCCGGCCGCATGCGCGATTCCCGCAATCGCGCCGATGTCGAGGACCTCGAGCGTCGGATTGGTCGGGCTTTCGAGGAAAAACACTTTTGTGTTCGGGCGCACCGCGGCTTTCCACTGCTCGAGGTCGAGCCCGTCGACCAAGGTGGAGGCGACGCCGAAGCGCGGCAGAAAGTCCTCGACCACCCAGCGGCAGGAGCCGAACAGCGCCTTGGCGGCGACCACGTGATCGCCCGCCCGCACCTGGCCGACCAGCGAGGTGGTGACCGCCGCCATGCCGCTCGCGGTCGCCCGCGCGGCCTCGGCGCCCTCGAACTCCAGCATGCGGCGCTCGAACATGGCGACGGTCGGATTGGAGAAGCGCGAATAGAGGTAGCCGGGCTCGGTGCCGACGAAGCGCGCCTCGCACTGCTCCGCGCTGTCATAGACGAAGCCTTGCGTGAGGAAGAGCGCTTCCGAGGTTTCGCCGAACTCGGAGCGCAGCGTGCCGGAATGGACGAGGCGGGTTTCGGGGCGGTATTGACGGGTCGACGCGGTCATGGGGGGCCTCCTCGGGCCAACAAAAAACCCGGCCGGGGGAAAAATCCCCAATGCCGGGTCCACGCGTCCCCGGCCTTTTAGCGACTTATTTAACGTGGCTGCAAGCCGGCCGGCTCAAATGACCACGGGATAAGCTGCTGTTTAAGGGCGCGCC
>DATBBS010000098.1:0-1781 GCA_036270895.1 Xanthobacteraceae bacterium | reverse complement strand
CCGGCCAAGGGCGACTATTACGGCCTGCCCTGGCCGTGCTGGGGCACGCCGGAGATCAGGCATCCCGGCACCCATACGCTCTACAACACCAACCTGCATGTGAAGGACGGCGGCGGCACCTTCCGGGCCCGCTTCGGGGTGGAACGCGAGGGCGTCAGCCTGCTGGCCGACGGATCCTACTCGCTCGGGTCGGAGATCAAGGACGGCTATCCCGAGTTCAATTACGGGGTGCTCAAGAAGCTCGGCTGGGACAAGGATCTCAGCGCCGTCGAACGCGCGACGATCGAGAAGATCGGCGGCGCCAATCCGGACGCGATCTCCTGGTCGCTCGATCTGTCGGGCGGCATCCAGCGGGTCTGCCTCCAGCACGGCGTGATGCACTATGGCAACGCCAAGGCGCGGGCCAATGCGTTCGGCTTGCCCGACCCGATCCCGGTCCACCGCGAGCCGATCTACACGCCGCGGCCCGAACTCGTTGCCAAATATCCGACGCTGCCCAATGCGCGCCAGTTCCGCATGCCCAATGTCGGCTTCGACGTCCAGAAGGCGGCGGTCGACAAGGGGATCGCCAAGCAATTCCCGCTCATCCTCTCGTCCGGCCGGCTGGTCGAATACGAAGGCGGCGGCGAGGAGACGCGCTCGAACAAGTGGCTGGCCGAGCTGCAGCAGGAGATGTTCGTCGAGATCAATCCGGCGGACGCGGCCGAGCGCGGCATCAAGGACGGCGCCTGGGTCTGGGTCTACGGCGCCGAGAACAAGTCCAAGGCCAAGCTCAAGGCGCTGGTCACCGAACGCGTCGGCAAGGGCGTCACCTGGATGCCGTTCCACTTCGGGGGCTGGTTCCAGGGCGTCGACCAGCGCGGCAAATATCCCACCGGCTCCGATCCGATCGTGCTGGGCGAGAGCGTCAATGTGCTCACGACCTACGGCTACGATCCGGTGACCGGCATGCAGGAACCAAAGGCTACGCTCTGCCAGATCACGGCGGCGTAAGGAGGCCACCATGGCTCGGATGAAATTTCTCTGCGACGCCGATCGTTGCATCGAGTGCAACGCCTGCGTCACCGCCTGCAAGAACGAGCACGAGGTGCCCTGGGGCATCAACCGCCGGCGTGTCGTCACCATCAATGACGGCAAGCCGGGCGAGCGCTCGATCTCGATGGCCTGCATGCACTGCACCGACGCGCCCTGCCAGGCGGTCTGCCCGACCAACGCGTTCTACACCACGGCGGATGCCGTGGTGCTGCACTCCAAGGACATCTGCATCGGCTGCGGCTATTGCTTCTACGCGTGCCCGTTCGGCGCGCCGCAATATCCCAAGGTCGGCAACTTCGGCTCGCGCGGCAAGATGGACAAATGCACCTATTGCGCCGGCGGTCCGGAGGCGGACAACTCCAAGGAAGAATACGACAAATACGGATCGAACCGGCTCGCCGAAGGCAAGCTGCCGCTCTGCGCCGAGATGTGCTCGACCAAATCGCTGCTCGCCGGCGACGGCGACATCATCGCGCAGATCTACAAGGAGCGCGTGGTCAAGCGCGGCTACAGCTCGGGCGCCTGGGGCTGGAAGACGGCCTACCGCGAGACCATCGCGTCCTGACATCGCCCCGATCGGCCGGCGGCCGTGCAACGCGGCCGCGTCCCGACCAACCATCCGGGCCCGCGGGCCGGACAACCAAAAGGAGGAGCAGATATGCCGGCGCTTCTCAAGATTTGCCGCCTCATGCTCGCGACGTTGGCACTGGTCGGGCTCGCGATTTTCAGCCAGCCGGCGAGCGCTC
>DATBBS010000097.1:0-8493 GCA_036270895.1 Xanthobacteraceae bacterium | reverse complement strand
GGCGCAGAAGCTCGGCCTGGTGCCGGAATTCATCAAGACCGACTGGCGCATCGGCGCCGACCCGGCCGTCATCGAGGCGCGCCTGAAAGAGGACAAGAAGCACGAGATCAAGGCGGTGTGCGTGCTGCACAACGAGACCGCAACCGGCTGCCTGTCGCCGATCGCCGAGATCCGCAAGGCGATCGACCGCACCGGCCATCCGGCGCTGTTCATGGTCGACACCATCTCGTCGCTCGCCTCGACCGACTACCGCCACGACGAATGGGGCGTCGACGTCACGGTCGGCGGCGCCCAGAAGGGCCTGATGCTGCCGCCCGGCATGTCGTTCAACGCGGTGAGCGACAAGGCGCTGGCGGCGTCGAAGACCTCCAAGCTGACCAAGTCGTTCTGGGCCTGGGACGACATGATCACCATGAACAAGCAGGGCTTCTTCCCCTACACGCCGGCCACCCAGATGCTGCAGGGGCTCAGCGTCGCGCTCGACATGCTGCATGAGGAAGGGCTCGACAACGTGTTCGCGCGCCACCACCGGCTGGCGGAAGCAACGCGCCGCGCGGTGCGGGCCTGGGGCCTCGATACCGTGTGCCGCGACCCGAAATACTACTCGCCCACCGTCACCGCGGTGGTGATGCCCGAGGGCCACGACGGCGACGCCTTCCGGGCGCTCGCGCTCGAGAATTTCAATATCTCGTATGGGGCGAGCTTCGGCCCCTTCGCGGGCAAGATGTTCCGCATCGGTCATCTCGGCGACACCAACGAGCTGATGCTGATGGGCGCGCTCGCCGGCACCGAGATGGCGCTGGCGCTCGCCGGCGTCCCGCACAAGAAGGGCGGCGTGCAGGCCGCGATGGACTATCTGGTGTCGGCCGCCTCCCCCGCCCGCGCCGCGGCGGAGTGATCGCGCCGATCATACGTTCACTCGTCATGGCCGGGCTTGTCCCGGCCATCTCGCTTAGGCGGGCACACTGCTTCAGTTATCGGGATGGCCGGACAAGCCCGGCCATGACGGCGAGAAACCGGTATAATAAGCTTACGTAGAAGCCAGCGCCGTTACAGGAGGCCGCCATGGACACACGTGCTCAGGAAATCCGCGCCGAGGACATCAATCCGCGCTTCAACTGGGGCCGCGCCCTGCCGGCGCTCGGCATCATGGGGGTGGATTTCGAGGAGCGTGTCGACTATCGCCGCCTGCACCGCTACCGGCTCTCGCGCATCAAGCAGGCGCTGGAGAAATCCGACCTCGGGGCGCTGCTGGTCTTCGACGTCAACAATATCCGCTACATCACGTCGACCAAGATCGGCGAGTGGGAGCGCGACAAGCTCTCGCGCTGGGCGCTGCTGACGCGCACCGGAGAGCCGATCCTGTGGGATTTCGGCTCGGCCGCCGTGCACCACAAGCTCTACACGCCCTGGCTCGCGCCGGAGAACTGCAAGGCCGGCCTGATCGGCCTGCGCGGCACCGTCAATCCGGCATTCGGCCTGATGAAGCGCCACGCCGAGGAGATCGCGTCGCTGCTCAAGGAGGCGGGCGTCGCCGACATGCCGATCGGCGTCGACATCATCGAGCCGCCGATGATGTTCGAGCTCGAGAAGGCCGGCATCAAGATCCAGGACGGCCAGCAGACCATGCTGGAGGCGCGCGAGATCAAGTCGGCCGACGAGATCGCGCTGCTCAACCGCGCCGCCGCGATGGTCGACGGCGCCTACCAGTTGGTCTACGAGCAGCTCAAGCCGGGCGTGCGCGAGAACGACATCGTCGCCAACGTCAACCAGTTCCTCTACCAGCACGGCTCGGACGACGTCGAAGCCATCAACGCGATCTCGGGCGAGCGCTGCAATCCGCATCCGCACAACTTCACCGACCGCATGCTGCGGCCCGGCGACCAGGCCTTCTTCGACATCCTGCAGTCCTTCATGGGCTATCGCACCTGCTATTACCGCACCTTCAACGTCGGACGCGCGACGCCGGTGCAGCACGACGCCTACAAGAAGGCGCGCGAGTGGCTCGACAACGCGATGGCGCTGATCAAGCCCGGCACCTCGACCGACAAGATCTGCAGCGCCTTCCCGAAGGCGGGCGAATTCGGCTTCCCAGACGAGATGTCGGCATTCGGCCTGCAATTCGCCCACGGCCTCGGCCTCGCACTGCACGAGCGGCCGATCATCTCGCGCGTCGTGTCGATGGATCATCCGACCGAGATCAAGGAAGGCATGGTGTTCGCGATCGAGACCTACTGCCCGGCAACCGATGGCTTCTCGGCGGCCCGCATCGAGGAAGAGGTCGTGGTCACCGACAAGGGCTGCCGCGTGATCACGCTGTTCCCGGCCGAAGAGCTGCCGATCGCGAACCGGTATTGAGTCGCGGCTGCCAATATCGGCGTCTCGCGCGCCGTCCGTATCGGACGTAACCCATGGGAAAACGATCGCATGCAGAGGAATCTGGTCTCGGCTCTCTGCCTCGCGGCGGGGCTTTTATTTTGTGCCGGCCCCTCGCGCGCGCAGAACATGGATCCGGACCGGGTCCCGAGTTCGGTCGACGCCCAGCAGCGTGAGGCCTGCACGCCCGACGTCATGCGTCTGTGCAACGATTACGTGCCGGACATCCCGCAGATCGTGGCCTGCCTGAAGCGGGAGCGGCAAAGGCTCAGCCCCGCCTGCGCGGTGGTGTTTTCGGTGCCCGAGCCGGATCCCGCGCCCCCGCCGGCACAAAAGGCCACGGTGAAGAAGACCCCCGCCAAGAAAGCCCCGGCCAAGAAGCCACAATGATGGCGCCGGGATGGCTGCGCGGACCGGGTTCCGCCATGGCCCAAGGGCGAATCAATCGCGCCGCAGCGCAACCCATCGGGCCGGCGGCGGTTGTCCCGGATGGCGGACCCTGCAATAGGTTGCCGCCGGAGCCGTTATTGCCAAGCCTCCGGAGATCTTACGACCAGGATGGACGAAATCGCTTACCCAGAACGAAGGAACCCGAGATGAGACAAAATCGATTGAACCGCCTTCATGCGGTCGGCACGGCCGGCCTGCTGCTCGGCCTCGCGCTCAGCTGCCTGGCGCCCCTCCCGGCAGCGGCCCAGCAGGGCACCATCAACCCCGAGCAGGCCTGCCGCGACGACGCCTTCCGCCTGTGCAACAATTACATCCCGGACCGCGACAAGGTCGGCGCCTGTCTGCGGGCCAAGGGCCGCTCACTGAGCCGCGATTGCCATACCGTCGTCTTCGGCGCCGCCCGCGGTGGGTCTCACCGGGCGAAGCACCGGCGCTCCCGTCACCACCATTGAGGCGGTCGCACGTAAGTGTCTTCACCCTCCCCCTGCGGGGGAGGGGGTAGCGGTGAGCGGCGGCAACGGCGTCGCGCCTTCCGGGACCGGCGTGCGATTGGCGTTGAGGATGAGCGACACGAAACTGTAATAGGCCGCGGTGCTGACGATCTCGAGCGCCGCCGTCTCGCCGAAACGCTTCACGACGGCGTCGAAGGTCTTGTCGCTGATATCGCGATCGTGAAGCAGCTCCGTGCAGAAGTCGTAGACCAGCGCCTCGTCGGCTGACAGCTTGGCGGGACGCTTCCCTTGCGCGATTGCGGCGGGAACGCTCGGGTCGAGACCCGCCTTGACGGCGTGCTGGCTGTGCATGTGCCACTCGTATTGCGCCGACCAGAAGCGCGCCACCACCAGGATGGCGAGCTCGTTCAGGAGCCGCGGCAGCGACGTTTCGAACCGGACATAGTCACCGAGCGTGCGCACGCGGTCGGCGAGCGCGGGGATGCGCAACAGCGCCGGAAACGGACCGCGCACGCCGCCGCGCGGTCCTTGCGCGATCGCGTCGGCGACGCGCTTCTGCTCCGCGGTCATCTGCTCGGGCGGCAAAGGCTTGAAACGTGGTCCGGTCATGTCATGTCCTCGCTGTGAATGCCCGCGCATCCAACAATGCCCTTGTGGGTCCCGCAAGATGCTGGAAATATCGCGCCCCTCACAGGGAAATCCCTCATGCGCCGCACGCGCCGGGCCGTTCTCGCCGTGATCGCATTGGCGCTCGGCGCCCCGTGCGGCGCAGGCGCCGAGGAGTTTCCCAGCCGCTACATCAAGGTGATCGTGGGACCCGGCCTCGATGCGCCGGCGCGCATCTTCGGCGCCAAGGCGGCGGAGATTCTCGGACAGCAGGTGGTGGTCGAGCCGCGGCCGGGCGCCGGTGGCGCGATCGCGGCGCAAGCGGTCGCGAGCGCCGCGCCCGACGGCTATACGCTGCTGCTGGCGACCGCCGCCTACACGATCAACACGGCGCTGCAGCAGGCGCCGCTCGACCTGCGGCGCGATTTCGCGCCGGTCGCGCTGGTGACGACGGTGAAATACGTTCTGGTGCTGCACCCGTCGGTGCCGGCGCAGGATCTCGCCGGCCTGATCGCCTATGCGAAGGCCCATCCGGGCGCGATCAATTTCGCCTCGCCCGGCATCGGCACGCCGCCGCACCTGGCGGGCGAGCTGTTTCGCTCGATGACCGGCGTCGACATCGTACATGTGCCGTTTCGCGACGCCAATTCGGCCATCAACGCGGTGGTGGGCGGCTCGGTGCAGATGATGTTCTCGCTCGCCGCGACCGCCCAGCCGCAGATCGCGGCCGGCAACCTGCGCGGCATCGGGGTAACGTCGAGCGAGCCGTCGCCGTTCGTTCCCGGGCTGGCGCCGCTCGCGCAACTCGGGCTGCCCGGCTTCGACGTGCTCGGCTGGAATGGATTCGTGGCGCCGCGCGCAACGCCCGGAGCGGTCGTCGCCAGGCTCGGCGCCGCGTTTCAGCAGGCCGCCGAGGACGCCGAGCTGCGCCAGCGCGTGCTCGCCTCGGGATACGAACCCGCGCGCCGCAATACGCCGGAGGAGTTCGGCAACTTCATCGCGGCCGACACCGCCAAGTGGATCGATCTCGCCCCCAGGATCAACCCGAAGGGACAGTAGCAGGGATTGCCGTCATGCCCGCGCAAGCGGGCATCCAGTACTCCGTGCCGTCGCGACAAAAGGCACCGCCTGCCGGAAAACGGCGATCAAGACCGGATTGCCCCCTTGCGCGGGCAATGACAATCCAGGGGCTTATCCAGAGGACCACCATGCCTGTGATGAAAATCGCCGACGGCGAGATCTATTACGAGGAATTCGGGCGCGGCTTTCCGGTCCTGTGCTTCGCGCCGGGCTCGCTGCGTTCGCAGATCGATTACTGGCATCACAGCCCGCGCGATCCCTCCAAGCCCTCGCCCGCCATGGACCCGACCGCCGATCTCGCGGACCATTTCCGCGTCATCGCGATGGACCAGCGCAACGCCGGGCGCTCGCGCGCGCCGGTGCGCCCGACGGACGGCTGGGAAACCTATGCGCGCGACCAGGTGGCGCTACTCGATCACCTGGGCATTGCGCGCTGCCACACCATCGGGGCCTGCATCGGGGCGAGCTTCTGCCTCAAGCTCTGCGAGATGATCCCCCAGCGCATCGCGAGCGCGGTGCTGATGCAGCCGATCGGCCGGGTGCCCGAGAACGTCGCCTATACGAAGCGGGAGACGGCCGAGAATTGGGGCCCCGGCCTATGCAAAAACAATCCGGCGCTCGACCTCGCCGACGTGATCGCGCTGGGCGAACGCATGTTCTCGCCCGAATTCGTGCACAGCGTCTCGCGTGATTTCGTGGCGGGCTGCCGCACCCCGATGCTGCTGATGCCGGGCAACGACACCGCCCATCCGGCCGCGATCTCCGACGAGGTCCTGCGGCTGGCGCCGAACATCGAATATCTCAAGCAATGGAAGGGCGAGGGCCGGGCCTATTCGGCGCTGTGCAGCCGGGATTTCTTGCTGCGGAATGCGCCGGGGTGATCGTTATGGGCGCAACTGGCGCGGGTTGTCGCGCATCCTTTCTTGCTCATGCGAAAGCTACGGCGTTCCGCCCACGTGGATGAAACCGAAGCATTTCACCTGTCGCTCGCCACCCACGCTCTTCAGGGCGAGACTTTAGCGGCCGCGATTCATGACGCTCGCCGCGCGCGGGTTTGATTATGCTATTTAAGGGTGCAATCTGCGCTGTACCATGGTAGGGTGGAAGTTCCGTCATGGCAACGCGGGGCATTCAAATGAAGAAAGCGTCGATCATAAATTTCAAAGGCGGTGTCGGCAAAACCACCGTCTCGTTTCATTTGGCCTGCCATTTGGCGCGAAAAAGCCGCGTTCTGCTCATCGATATCGATCATCAGTCGAGTCTATCAGTCGTGGTTCTGCGCAACTTATGGGAAAGACAGATTTCTGCAAATAATACCGTAAACCGGATATTTGAATCGTTTTGCAATCGCAAGGTGATGATGCCTGGCGACGAAATTGTCGTTAAGAACGCGATGCATCAGAAGGATGGACGGTACGATTTCTATCCAAATCTTGACTTCGTATCTGCTCAGTTCGAACTTGACGATACCGAAATCGATCTAGCCTCGACAAACTACGGCAACGCAGTTCTCTCGGACTGGGAGAAGCGGACCCTATTAGCTTCGTGGCTGGATTCGATCGGTGCGGAAAAGAACTATGACTACGTCCTATTCGACTGCCCCCCTGCGACGAAAATAGTGAGCCAAAACGCGCTGGCAGCAAGCAACTGCTACGTCATACCGGTCATTCCAGATGAGCTCTCAAGCAGAGGAGTTACACACTTTGAAGGGCTAGTAAAAAACAAGATCGATGGCAAATTGCAGTACCTGAAGACGAACGCTCGCGTAGACAAAGCGCAAACACCGAGGAATTACGTTCCGACAACCAGCATGGCCGCAATCGTCCCGTTTATCGTCAAGCAGGCTGGGCGCGCTGCATCAGGCTTTACAAACATTCACACGGAGCAGCTTGCCGATTTACGCGACACGTGGGAAGATGCTGTACTCGACACGGTCGGTGAGAACTACATCGGCATACCCGAAGCTGTGAATGCTGGCTGGCCCGTTTGGAACTATGGCGGCCGCAATGCAACCGCCGCCGTCAAAACCATGATGACGAAGATTTGCGATCAGCTGGAGGCACGGATCAACGCGTCATGACAAACTCTGATGAACAGACTCTCAAGGATTTCCGGAAGCTGCTTGCACTCTTAGAAATACAGCGTCGAACATTGACCGTAGCCGGTAGCTCAAATGAAATAATAAAATCGTATTCTCAGACTCTAGCCTTCTTGAAGCGCCTGTCTCGAGTACAGATTCTCGAGTTGCACGGCGCGGCACCAGTGAGTAGAAAGCCGCGCGCGCCCAGTCTCGTAACGGATTTTCAACCGCTTTCCCTGTCACTGAGTGAGATCGAAGACATCGCTCGGAACGAGAAAACGCCGCGCAAGGTCTTGGAAGAAATTGCAGTCACTAGGTTTCACGTACCGAAAGGATCGTTGCGTAGTTTCCAAAACATAGAAATGTTGAGAGAGAAGATCATTATTCGAATTCAAAATGAGAGAACTCACAAAACAATAGATGAAGTTGCCAGACAAAGCGGACGTTAGCGAATTACAACCAACGCGTAGTCAATTCGCTGGGGATGCACCAGATTGGCCCATTATTCGTTTGGCATTCCTCACAGCGTCGACTTCAGCCGCAGGTGATCCAGGCGGTTCATCGACTTCACGTCGAGGTGACGGCGCTGGTCATCGCGGAGCACATCGAGCCCGATGGTGCTGCCGGCCGGGCCCTGGGCATAGAGCTTGCGATAGAAGTCGGCCATGTCCTTGGGGGCGGCGCCGCCGACGCCCACGATGACGTCGCCGCGCTGCAGGCCGGACTTCTCGGCCGGGCCGCCCGGCGTCACGGCGGCGACGATCAGGCTTCCGTGCGCCTCCTGGGTGGTCACGCCGAGCCACGGCCGGCCCGGGCCCGACACGCGCCCATCCGCGATCAGGTCGGCGAGAATCGGCGCCACAAGATCGACCGGCACGAACATGTTGCCCACGACGCCGTCGCCGTTGCCGCTGGCGTCGCCGACGATGAGCGAGCCGACCCCGACCAGCTTGCCCGCATGGCTGATCAGCGCCGCCCCGCTCCAGTCGCGGAAGGGCGGCGAGGTGAAGATCGCCTCGTCGAGCAGATATTCCCAGCTACCCGCGAATTCGCGCTTGGCGACGACGACCGCCGGCGCGACCCGCCCGACGCCCCCATAGGCGGCGATCACCACCGGCTCCTGCTCCTTGAGGTCGGCGGAACGGCCCAGGCCCAGCGGATGCACCTTGAGCGGGACGATGGCGCGCAGCAATCCGATGCCGCTCTGGTGATCGTAGCCGACCACATTGGCCGGCACCGCGCGGCCCTCGTTGGTAATGACCTCGGCGGCCTGCGCCTCGACCATGAGATAGCCGATCGTCAGGATGAGGCCGTTGTCGTCGATGACGATGCCGGATCCCTCGCGGCTGCGCCCGAGCGGCTCGGCGGTGCGCCCGTCCGGATTGATGACGGTCTTGATGTGCACGACAGCGGACAGGAGCTCGTCGAGCGCCAGCGTGTCGGCGCGCG
>DATBBS010000096.1:0-5208 GCA_036270895.1 Xanthobacteraceae bacterium | reverse complement strand
GCCGATCAGCAGTTGGGCGAGCGGCCGGCCCACCACGTTGGAACGCCCCACCACCACCGCATCGAGGCCGGCAAGCGAGGGCCGCACGGTCTTGGCCAGGATCACGCAGGCGCGCGGCGTGCACGGCACGAATGCCGGCGCACCGATCGTGAGCCGCCCCGCATTCATCGGATGAAAGCCGTCGACGTCCTTGGCGGGATCGATCGCCTCGATGATCTTGCGGGCGTCGATCTGCGCCGGCAATGGAAGCTGCACCAGAATGCCGTGGACGGCGGGATCGGCGTTGAGGCGCCCGACCAGCGCAAGCAGCTCGGCCTCGCCGGTGTCGGCCGGCAGGCGGTGGTCGAACGAGCGCATGCCGGCTTCGGCCACCAGGTTGGTCTTGCTGCGCACATAGACCTCGCTCGCCGGATCGTTGCCGGCCAGCACGACCGCGATGCCCGGCACCAGGCCATGATCCTGCGCCAGCCGACGGACCTCGGCCGCAACGCGCGCGCGCAGAGCGGCCGCGATGGCCTTGCCGTCGATGAGCTGCGCCGTCATGGCGACCTTTCCTTTCGCTCTCCCGACGTCATGACGTCCCGGCCGCGATTTTCTCGAGCGTCGCCGCCAACGCGGCACCGTTGCCGTCGATCTTCACCCGCTTGAGCCGCGCCGTGGCGCCTCCCACCAGCGACACCTGGCGCGCCGAAACATCGAGCGCCTGGCTCATCAATTTCAGCAGCGCGGCGTTGGCCTCTCCGTCTTCGGGCGCGGCGCGTACCCGCGCCTTGAGCACCGGCCGTCCGTCGCCCAGCAGCTCGATGCCGTCGATCGCGTCACGTCCGCCTTTCGTGGTCAGCCGCACCGTGACGACCACCGCGTAGCGCGAGACGGTCCATGCCTGACCGCCGGGCACGCTCAATAACCGAAAGCTCGGGCGAGGTTCGGCAAAATCACTTCCTGGATGAAGATGATGATCAGGATCACGACGATCGGCGAGATGTCGATCCCGCCCAGATTTGGGAGCATGTTGCGGATCGGCCGCAAGACCGGCTCGGTGACCCGATAGAGGAATTCGCCAATCATATGGACGAATTGATTCGACGGGTTCACGACATTGAAGACGATCAGCCAGCTCATGACGGCGGAAGCGATGAGGATGTAAATATAAAGCGTGAGCAGATATGAAATGAAACGCAGGAGTTCGAGCATGGTCGCTTCCGTCCGCAATGGGTGACGGGAACATGTAGCGGGTCGCCATGTTCCAAACAAGCGGACCCCGGCGGCTCGCAGCCGCCGCGATCCTTGACAGGGCCGGACCCCGGCCCTAAATGGCACACTTCCCAAGGTCCACGGCACGCCAGTGCCGCTTGGCCGGCAGGGGCCGTAGCTCAGCTGGGAGAGCGCCTCGTTCGCAATGAGGAGGTCAGCGGTTCGATCCCGCTCGGCTCCACCAGCCTTCGCCCCTTCGGGGGCTACGGCTGGCAGGCCAGCTTCCGCAAGCAACATCATCGCAAGGGAAACAGAGGGCGAAGGCTGCCCGTCGTAGCCCGCAGGGCGAAGACGGGCTGGTGAAGCGCACGCAAAAATCCCTTCGGGGGCTGCGGCTGGCAGGCCAGCTTCCGCAAGCAACATCATCGCGAGGGAAACAGAGGGCGAAGGCTGCCCGTCGTAGCCCGCAGGGCGAAGACGGGCATTCGCAAATCCCCGCCGGTACGAACATCACGACATCGAAAATGCAGCCGCGCATTTGCGCCGCATGATCGACGAAGCTCGCGGCCGTCGCGATCGGGCGCGGAGAACTTGAGGGCGCGTTACGGCGCTGCCGCCACGGATGCGCCGACCGTGCCGCCCTCGACCCAGCGATCCAGGAACGTCGCCAGCCAGGCGCGGATGGCAGGGTCGTAGACCGGCCGCTCGGCGAAATGCGCCGCGCGCTGCTTGGCGCCCGGCAGCTCCATGCGGGCGTGGCCGCGGGTGGTCCAGCGGCACATCATGGCGTGCGTCACCTCGGCGTGAAACTGGATCCCATAAGCGGCCGGGCCGTAGCGCAGCGCCTGGACCCGGAAGATGTCGCCCTCCGCCAAAAGCTCGGCGCCGTGCGGCAGATCGAACCCTTCGCGGTGCCACTGATAGACATAGTCGGGCCAGACATCGCAGACCGCGCGGGCGCTGTCGGTCACCCGGATCGGATAGTAGCCGACCTCGGCCTTGCCCTCCGGGTGAACCGCGACGCGCGCGCCGAGGTGCTTGGCCAGCATCTGGGCGCCGAGGCAGATCCCGAGAAAGGGCTTCTTCTCCTTGAGCGGCACCGCGATCCAGTCGATCTCGCGGCGGACGAAGTCGTCCGGATCATTGGCGCTTTGCGGGCCGCCGAAGATGACCGCGCCGGCGTGCTCCGCGAGGGTGTCGGGAAGCGGGTCTCCGCACCGCGGCCGGCGGATATCGAGCGGAAGCCCGCGCGCCGCCAAGTAATGCCCGACCCGTCCGGCCGTCGACAGCTCCTGATGCAGCACCAGCAGCACCGGGCGGGACACCGCCGGATCGACCGCATGGGAATGCCTGGGGGCGTGCATGGTCGTCAAAACCCTACCCTCCGGGCGGGTGTTTGCAAGGCCGCCGGCGGCGGACCATCCATGACCGTTGCGCGGGCCTCGCGGCCACACGATCCGCCGGGCGGCGCGCCACGCCGGCGGCCCATATTGGGGGAGAGGATGGGGTTGCGGGGTTCGCTCACGATGGCTCGTCGGCGCTTATGCGAGCCGCCGCGACGCGCTCGCGCAGCATGATGCGGTCGCGCGGCGAGACGGCGAGCAGATCGGCGACGCGCCACATCACATTGGCCTCGAACTCGCTCACGCCGCCATCCACATAGACCATCTCCCACATCATCTCGATGACGTTGAGCCGGCCTGCCTCGTCGAGCGTGCGCATGAGCAGGCTGGTGAAATGATAGAAGTCGACCGCTTCCCGGTCGTCGGCCGCCGCCGCTTCGATGAGCTCGTCGGTCGCAGCGGCGTCGAGCGCAAAATGGGTTTTGAGGATGGCGCGCAGCTTGCTCCGCTTGGCGTCGGTGAGATCGCCATCGAGCGCCGCAATATGCACCAGCAGGGCTGCGGCGGCGCGGCGGTAGTCGTCCGGCGCAAACTGCTCCTGCGGTTTGTCGCCGCCGGTGAGCTCGGCGAAGAATTGTTTGAGGTCGGCAAGCATGGTGGCGCGTCCTGAAAAATCCCTCCGCCGTGGCACCGGAGAGCGCAGACCCGTCGCCGCAGGGGCGGCGAGGCCGGTCGCCCGGCAATGCTCTAACGCACGGCCCGGTGGGTCCGAACGCTCTCCTCCAGCAGCGCGAGGTTGTTGGCAATATAGGGATTGGCGGGGTCTTTTGCCTGGGCTTCGGCGAGAATCTCGCGCGCATGCCTGAAGTCCCCGCGCAACATATAGGAATAGCCCTGGTTATTGAGGATTTCGGGCGTGCGGCCCGAAATACCGATCAATTTGCCATAGGCGCGGTCGGCGAGGTCAAACCGGCGCAGCCGGTCGTAGGAGGCGGCAAGGCCAAGCCAGGCTTCGGCCTCGCGCGGCCCGGTCTCGACCGCACGCCGGAAATAGCGTTCCGCCAACCCGTAATTTCCCTGCCGGAAATTCATCCGGCCGAGGCTCATATCGTCGTTGGGATCGCTCGGGGTGAAGGGCGGCACGGGCTCGACCGCGGGCCCGCGGTCGCCCACCGGGGGGTGGGTGCCGGTCGACCCGGTCGCCTCGTCGACGGGGCTCGCCGCCTTGTCGGCGTTAAGGCCGAATATGTCGGGGAGCCTGGTCGACGTCGTCTCGCAGCCGGTCAGCCATAGAAGGCCCGCCACCGCAAACGCAACGCTACGCTTGACGCCAACGCTCATCAGCTGCGCCCCCGGCGCCCATACTCACGGGTGGTCAGAAGCACCTGCGCGCGACCGAGATGACTTCGGTAACCCCGTAATCGACCCTAGGGGACGATGGTTAAGAAATTCTCGCCGCCCACCCGATGCGTGGCGGTCAATAGGCGCCCATTTTGACCCGCACGAACACCGGCAGCATGATCACGACGAACAGCACCGGAAACACGCAGACCATCAATGGGACGGTGAGCTTGGACGGCAGCGCATAGGCCTTTTCCTCGGCGGTCGACAGGCGTTTGTGGCGCATGTCCTCGCTGTAGACCCGCAACGCGTCCGTGATGCTGGAACCGAGCTCGTCCGACTGCTGGATGAGGGTGGCGAACGAGCGGGCCTCGGCCAGGCCGAGCCGGTCGCCATAATGCTCGAGCGCCTCGCTGATCGTGCGCCCGGCCCGGATCTCGAGGTTGGCCATGTGGATATTGGCGCTCAGATTGGGATAGGAATCGGCGAGCTCGCGCCCGACGCGCTCGAAGGCCGACGCCAGGCCGAGGCCGGCATCGGCGCACACCACCAGCAGGTCCATCATGTCGGGGAAGCCCGAGCGGTACTCCTGGCGGCGCATTTTTACGATCCGGTCGAGCACGAGGCTCGGCCCCAGATAACCCAGCAGGCCGGCGACGCCGACGAAGGGCCACAGCAGACTTTCGTGCGTCGTGAGTGCCGGCACCAGCACGAAAGCGGCGGCCGCCATCGTGACCGCCAGGATGCCGCGCGCGAGAAAGAAGAAGCCGACCGCGCGCGGGTCGAAAATGCCCGCCTGCACGAGGCGCTGGCGCAGCATCTTCATGTTCTTGTCGTCGGACGACGAATAATGCTTGGTCGTGCGATCGATCAGGCGCTGCGCCGCCCTGACGCTGGTATGACGCAACGAGCGCCGGTCGCCGGACGACATCAGCAAGTCGCTCGAGATTCCCGAGGCGCGGCGCTTCACCGACCCGTGCGCCCGCACGGTGCGCATCAGGAAGAAGGCGATCGTCGCGGTCGGAATGAAGACGAGCGCGAGCAGGACCACGTTGACGTGGCCCCCGTAGTCCGCGGCTAGGTCGAGAAATGTCTCCATGGCTCAGATCTTGAAGTTCACCAGCTTGTACATGATGAGATTGCCCACCATCATCCAGCAGATCCCCATGCCGAGGATCGTCCTGGTCATGTCGAACTGCCATACGCTGCCGTAGAAGTCGGGCGCCGCGATCTGCACGACGATGAACATGAGGATCGGCAACGACGACAGGATGATCGCCGAGGCGCGACCTTCGGCGGCAAGCGCCTTGACCTTGCGCCGCATCTTGAA
>DATBBS010000095.1:0-6746 GCA_036270895.1 Xanthobacteraceae bacterium | reverse complement strand
TGTCGAACGGAAAGCTGCGCAGATAGCTCAGCGACGAATAGCCGGTGCCGAAATCGTCCATCGAGATCTTGATGCCGAAGCCGCGCAGCTGATGCAGCGTCGCCAGGGTCGTTTCATTCTCGTTCAGCAGGACCGACTCGGTGATCTCGAGCTCGAGGCGGCTGGCGGCGAGGCCCGATACCGCCAGGGCGTTGATCACGCTCTGCACCAGGCTGCGGTTCTTGAACTGGGCGGGCGAGAGGTTGACCGCGACCCGGACATTGTTCGGCCAGGACGCGGCCTCGCAACAGGCCTGCTTGAGCACCCATTCGCCGATCGGCACGATCAGGCCGATTTCCTCGGCGAGCGGGATGAACTTGCTCGGGGGCACGACGCCGCGCGTCGGCGAATTCCACCGCAGCAAGGCCTCGCAGCCGATGATCCGCTCGGTGATGGCGTCGACCTGCGGCTGATAGAAGAGCTGGAATTCCTCGCGCGCCACGGCGTCGCGCAGGTCCATCTCGAGCTGCCGGCGGGTCTGCAGCTGCTCGTCCATCTCGGGCTCGAAATGCCGGAAGGTCGAGCGCCCGTCCGACTTGGCGCGGTAGAGCGCCATGTCGGCGCTGCGCAGGAGCTGCTCGGTCGAATCGCCGTCGTCGGGCGCAAGCGAGATGCCGACGCTGGTGCTCACCACGACCTGGTGCCCGTCGAGGTCGAAGGGCTGGTTGATCGCCGCAATGACGCGCTGGGCGAAGGTGCCGGCGACCTCGGCCTTGTCGACGCCGGTCTGCAGGATGGCGAACTCGTCGCCGCCCAGCCGCGCGATCATGTCGGTTTCGCGAACGAGGTCCTTCAGCCGTTTCGCCGCCGCGCACAAGAGCTTGTCGCCCAGCACGTGTCCGAGCGTGTCGTTGACGTTCTTGAAGTTGTCGAGGTCGAGGCACAGGACCGCGATCATCTCGCCGCGGCGCACGCGCTTGAGCGTCTGCTCCATCTCGTCCCGGAACGCCGCCCGGTTCGCCAGCCCGGTCAGGCTGTCGTGGCGCGCCATGTGCCGGATTTTCTCCTCGGCAAGCGTCCGCTCGGTAATGTCCTCGTGGGTCGCGACCCAGCCGCCATTCGCCATGGCGCGGTTCACGATCGAGATCGTGCGCCCGTCGCCGGACTGGACCAGCTGCCGGTGAACCTCGCCCTCCGCGATGGCGGCGCGCAGCTCCCGGACATAGAGGTCCGGATCGCCGGTGAAATTCCCGCGCTCCCTGCGATGGAGCAGGATGCCGCGCAGGCTCGATCCGGGGGCGACGACGTCGCGTGACAGTCCGTACATCTCCACATAGCGGTCGTTGCACACCACCATGTGGGCGTCCGAATCGAACATGCAGAGGCCTTGCGACATATTGTGGAGCGCGATCTCGAACATCTGGTCGCGGTCGCGGCGCTGGCGCTGGTATTCGGTCGAGACGAGCTGCGCGGCGCGCTGGGCCGCCTGGAGCTCAAACCGGGTCTTCGCATAGGCGCGTTCGAGCCGGCATTTCTGCGCCAGCGCGGCCGCCAATTGCAGCGCGCGGCGATGATCGTCGGGGACCGCGATGACGCGATCCGAAACGATGTGGTCCGACGAGCGGTCGGGCGTCTCGATGACGGCGCAGAGCCCGTCATTGGCGCCGAGCAGCGACGAAACGGCGCCCGGACCGTTCGACAACAGCCAGGCCTGGCTGACGATGACCGCTTCGACCGCCGGCTCGTGGGAGCCGGCGGGCTGGAGCATGGCTCTCGGGGCCCCGGATCCGCTGAAGGTCACGAGGTTGACGCCGGCGGCGATCGCTCGGATCGCGCCGCATTCGCGGTCGGTGCCGCAAAACAGGATTCGCAACGCGAGTCCGCCCACTGGATTCTCCCGAATGCCAGTTCGCTGCCTAGATTTGAGGCGACCCTAGGGGGAAAGTCCTGACAAACGCATAAGTGACGGTATGCCCCGGTGGGCGGAGGTACTTCTCAGCAAGTGGGGCTAACCAATGGTTAACGGCCGGCGCGCGCGCGGGAAGGCGGGGCCGACGGCCCGCCATCTTCGGCTTTTCCGGGTGGGCCCAGGCTAGGACTCGCTGGGGTTGTCCCCGCCCGGCGGCAGGCGCGAATGAAACCAGCGCTCGATCGGTCCGCCGAAGATCAGAATCGCAAGGGTCAACACCAGCGCGATCACGATGACAGGCGGCTGCGCAAACCCGCAAACGGTGCCCAGGCAGGCGGTGAGCCAGGTGCAGGCCGCGGTCGTCAACCCGTGCACCCGCGCGGTGCCGACGCCGCGAACGATCACCCCGGCGCCCAGGAAACCGATGCCGGTCAGGATGCCTTGAACGATCCGGCTGGCGGCGTTGAAGTCGGTGGTGCCCGCCGGGCCCGTATTCATGACGGCGACGACCACCATGGCGGAGCCGAGCCCGACCAGCCCGAGAGTTCGCAGCCCGGTCGGCTTGCCGTGCAGATCGCGATTGAGGCCGAGGGCGCCCCCGATCAAGGTGGCGGCCGCAAGCCGGAGCGCGATTTCGATCCAATGCATGGGACTTGCGGCTCAGTGAGGCGTGCGAGCCTACCGCTTTCTAGGCCGAGCCGGAATTGATATCGGGGCGGGCGATCATGGTGTGTCTCCCGTAAGCTCCGCCGGCCTCATGTTCCGTCGATCACCGGCCCGCACCATCCGGGCAGGTAGCTCGCCTCGGTGCTCTTTGCCAGCTTGAGGGCCTTCTCCAGGGCGCCGTTGAAATCCTCATCGACCGCCTTGCGCTTCAATCGGGAGCGAAAGAAGTCGGCCCACAGAAATTCACTGAACGGCACCGTCTCCTTGGAGTAGCCGCCCAGGCGCCGCAACTCGCCGGCGAGGCTGCGGTATGGATCGTCGCGCAAGCCGGAGATCGAGTCCGGTATATCGTCGAAACCGCGGCGCACGCCGTGCTGGTCGTAGGGATGGCACCAGGCGCGGTTGTCGAGAAAGCACCAGAAGTTGGAGCGATCGAGAGCGCGCAGATCGGCGATGACCGATACCACGATGTCATCCTGCCCCTCGTCGAGCAATGCCCGCGCAAGATGATGATGGTCGACCACATAGAGCCGATCCTTGGGCCCGCGGATCACCGGGATCATATGGCGGCCGAGAAACTCGGCTTTCTTCTTGCCTTTATACTCGCGCCAGCGCCGGCGCTTTTCGTTGACCTCTCGCATCCCGACGGTGATTTGCGTCGGCCGCAGACTCTTGACGGCGACCGGATGGACGGTGGGCTCGCGGACATGCATCGGAATCTCCCTGCGGTGAACCCTGTCGAGAGCATTTCCCGGCGAAGCGGCCTCCGGTTCGCCGGAGAAAATGCGACCAAAAATGGATTCTGGAGCGTGTCCCTTCCGGGACACGGTCCGGATGACCGATTTAATCGCCCATTGCGGCCCCATGTCCATGGCGGGCGGGGCGAAATCCGGCCCCCGCCGGTGCCGCCTGCGGCCCCGCATTGACGGGACCGGAGGCGGACCTTAGCCTGCCGCCATCCGTTCGCCCTTGGCCGCAAGGAGGCACTCCGATGCACCGTTACGTCATGCCCGAATCCGTCAGGGACCGCGTGCTGCGCCGCCAGGGCAAGCTCTTCAGCCACGACACGATCGAGGCCGGCCGCGCCGCGCTGGTCGTGATCGACATGCAGAATTATTTCTGTGCCGAGGGTTTTCCGGCCGAGGTGCCGCTGTCGCGCGCGATCGTGCCGAACATCAACCGGCTGGCCCGGGCGATGCGCGCGGCCGGCGGCACGGTGGCATGGGTGCAGACCGATTCCGCCGAGGCGCTCGCGCGCTGGGGCAATCACCACACCTATATGCTGACGCCGGAGCGCGTCCAGAAACGCCTCGCCGGGCTCGATGCGGGCGCGGAGGGTTTCCGGCTGTTCGGAGACCTCGAGGCGCTGCCGGCCGATCTGCGGGTCAGGAAGACCACCTACAGCGCCTTCATGCCCGGCTCGTCGGACATCGATGCGCAGCTCGCTGCGCGCGGCATCGACACCGTGCTGATCGCCGGCACGGCGACGAATGTCTGCTGCGAGTCGAGCGCGCGCGACGCGATGTTGCGCGACTATCGGGTGATCATGCTGTCCGACGGCAATGCGACATGGACCGACGAGGAGCATGCGGCGACGCTCAACAGCTTTGCGATATTCTTTGGCGACGTCATGAGCACCGAGGAAGCGGCGGCGCGGCTCGTGCCGCTCGCGCAACGCAAGACGGCCTGAAGGCACGCCGCAGAGGGCGGCGGACGGCCGGTCGATCGGCGAGCTCGCGGGCGGGCGCCCGCCGTCAACTTCAAGACACATTTCGACGGCGGTCTCTGCGCCGTCCGGTCTGCCGGCCTTGCATCGATGGACATCGGCAGGAAATTCAATCTAAGACAGCGCGAATCGCCGCTGCAAAAAGAACAGGAGCCCACAATGGCGCGAAAGCCGACGACGCGAACAGAATTCGTCCTGTTCGACGTGTTCTATGAAGACGGCACGCAACGGTCCAATCGCAGGGTTCCGGGCGAAATCCTCGGAGGCCTCGACGGCGACGAGCCCGCGCGCGCCGCGATCGAGGAGCAGGACAGGATCATCGCCGAGAAGTCGGGGACGCCCGTCGCGCCGATCAAGAGCATTCGCCGATCGGGCGCCAAGCCGCCCCGGGAGGAACGCAAGGCGGCGCGCTGAGCGCGCCAAACGCCTTATCGCCACCGCATCACGGCGGCTTCCAGCCACGAGATCGCGAGATACATCACGGACGACACCAGCGCCAGGATGGTGATCGCGGTCATCACGATGTTGAGCTTGAAGATCTGGCTGCCATATTGGATCAGGTAGCCGAGACCGAGGCTGGCCGACTGGAATTCGCCGACCACGACGCCCACCAGCGACAGTCCCACATTCACCTTGAGCGCCGCGATCAGGGTCGGGACGCTCCCCGGCAGCACCACCTTGGCGAGGATCTGTCCTTTCGTTGCTCCGAACGTCTGGGCGAGCTTCACCTTGTTGGGATCGGTGCCCTGAAAGCCGTTGTAGATCATCAGAATGGTGACGAACAACGAGATCGCGAGCGACATGCCGTAGATCGACAAGGTGGCGCCGAGCCAGATGTAGAAGATCGGCACGAAGGCGGTCTTCGGCATCGCATTCGCCACCACCAGATAGGGATCGAGCACCCGGTAGAGACCCTGCCACCACCACAGCGCGGCCGCGACCGCGGTGCCGATCAGCATGGCGGCGCTGAAGCCGATGATCGTCGCCAGCACGGTCGACCACGTATGCGCGAGGATGCTCGCCTGCTGGGGAGTCGTCTTCAGCAATTCGACGAAGGTCGGCCACAGCGCCGACGGATAGCTGGTGAACAGCGGATTGACGATCTGCGCCCGCGGCAGAACCTCCCACAGCACCAAGAACACGAGCAGGAGGACGAGTTGCGTCGCCCGCACCGCGAGGCGGCCGCGCCGCTCGCGCCGCAGCCATGCCCGGTATGCGGCGCTCGGGGCCGCGGCGGTCGCGACATCAGCCTTCGACATGGACTTCGAGCTCCTGCCAGAGGGTGTTGAAATAGCCGTTGAACTCGGGCGCGTTGCGGGCCGCGAAGGGCGTGGGGCGGGCGCCATCCGCGGTCGCGAAGCGGATCGGGCGGTCCGACTTCACGCGGCCGGGCCGGCGCGACAGCACGACGACCCGCTCGGCCATGCTGATCGCCTCGCCGATGTCATGGGTGACCAGGATCGCGGTCTTGTGTTCGCGGCGCAGGATCTCGGTCACCTCGTCGGCGAGCGCCAGCCGGGTCTGCGAGTCGAGCGCCGAAAAGGGCTCGTCGAGCAGCACGATGTCGGGCTCGGTGCAGAGCGTGCGCGCGAGCGCGACGCGCTGGCGCATGCCGCCCGAGAGCTGGCGCGGCCGATGGTGCAGGAACTGGCCGAGCCCATAACGGGTGAGGAGCTGCGTCGCCCGGGCCCGCGCGCGGGTCATGTCGGCGCCCTGGATCTCGGCGCCCAGCACCGCATTCTCGAGGATCGAGCGCCACTCGAACAGAAAATCCTGCTGCAGCATGTAGCCGACCTTGCGGCTCGGCCCTGCGACAGGCCGCCCGTCGACCAGGACGGCGCCGCCGGTCGGCTGCAGGATTCCGGAGATCAGCGACAGCAGGGTGCTCTTGCCGCAGCCGCTCTGGCCGATGATGGCGACGAACTCGCCCGGCGCGACCGCGAGCGAGATGCCCTTCAGGGCCTCGGTCTCGCCCTCCAGGCCGAAATAGCGCAGGTCGACGTCGCGCAGCTCCAGTTTGGGCGGAGCGCTGGCGTGCCGCGAGGGCTGCACGGATCACGTCGCCTTGCTGGCGAACTCGGTGAGCACCAGGTCCTGGAATTTCACGCGCTTGGCGGCGTCGAGCACGTGACCCTGCACCAGGATGTCCTGGAATTTCTCGATTGCGGCGGGCTCGATCACGGGCGATGTCTTCCAGATCTTCAGCCGCTGGTAGCGCTCGGCCGCCCCCACCAGGGCTTGCGGGCTCACGCCCGGAAAGAACGGCTCCAGCGTCTTGGCGATTTCCGCCGCCGGCGCCTTCTCGGTCCACTTCATCGCCTTGACGATCGCGTTGGTCCAGCTCTGCACGGTCGCCGGATTGTCGCGGATGTATTTCTCGCTCGCCATGAAGGCGGTGTAGTCGGCGAAGCCGACGGTCTCGCCGACCGACGCGAGATAATGCGCCTTGCCGTCGATCTCGAGCTG
>DATBBS010000094.1:0-4968 GCA_036270895.1 Xanthobacteraceae bacterium | reverse complement strand
GCCGCCGATGACGAAGCGGCAGTCGATCCCCATGGCGCGCAGCGCCGCGCAGGTCTCCCAGCTTCGATTGCCGTTGTGGCAGAAGAAAATCGGCTTCTTGTTGGCGAAGTCCAGCTTGGCGGCGGCAAAGTCCGGGAAACGAACGAAGGCCGCGCCCGGCACCTCGCCCATGTCGCGTTCGGCGGTCTCGCGCACGTCGATGAACATCAGATCGTCGCGCTCGCCCCGCGCCACCGCATCGAGCAGTTTGGCCGCTTCTTCGGTGGTGATGCCGGTCGGCTGCTTGACCATTTCGGCGTAGGACAGCTCCAGGTTCTTCGGATCCAGCTTCGGGCCGCCGGGAGTCGTCGCCTGGCGAAGCAGCGTGTCCTGCAGCCGCGCAAGGCGCTCGGCGCGTGCGCCGACGAATTGATAGAGATTGAAGGCGACCGAGGCGATCAGCAAAACGAAGCCGGCGATCGCAATGGCGACAAACCGGTGCGAAAGCCCGGGCGCGCCGCGCGAACGCATCCGAAAGGTCGCGAGCGCCGCTCCCCCGCCGAGGAAGGCCGACGCCAGAGCGAAGATCTGCGAGATGCTGGTGAAAGAGCCGACAACGAGCTCGGGCGAGGGAATCGCCAAGGCGGATCCCGTGCTGCCCAGACAGAAGACCAAGGCCCCCGCGACCGCGGCCGACATGCACGGGAAACGCCTCACGGCACACGGCCCGGAGGTGACATGTCGCATCTACCGACTCCCAACTTCACGTGCCCCCCGACACTAGGAAGGGCCGGGTCAGATCGTTTTTAAGCTGTTGAATTTTTTACGCTTTTGCAACCACAAAATGCGTATCCGGCGCTTCTGGGTTGCGCGGGTTCGGTCCGATCCCGGGCGCGTTATGACAGCTGTGTGACAGTACAAATTAACAAACCGGTAGGAATCGTGAAACGATCTCTAGTTTTCAGCCTTAACAAATACTGAATATTTGAAGTTAACGGGAAGGCGACGCGAGCGCGCCGATCGCGCTTCCGCATGAGGTTGCGTCCCGTCGCCCCGGGGCAAGAGCCGTCGGCGCGCACGGCGTCAAAGCGCACCAATCCTGCCGCGCCTGCAACTGTGGGTAGGCCCTGTACGGGGCCGGCGCCCCTTAACCACAATACCCGTAATGGCTGTCGCCGGTTTTCGTTGACGTTGACGTTGAAGCACCTGTAAGTGGCATCGGCGAAGGATAAATGTTGGCCGGGGGGCTGCATGTTCAAAGACAACGCGTCGTCTGCCGGCACCGCGGCGCCGATGCAGCCGGGTGCGGCGCACGAGTTCAATGGCGTCGCGGTGAACGACAACCAGCATCGCGTCTCCGAGAGCGGCACTCCGGCGCCGAAACCGGGCAGGCCCGGCAAGCATGGATCGCCGCAGATCCCGTCGCATAGCGCAGTCGCCGCGACCAAAGTCCTGCATTCCTTCAACACCTGGGCTTTCAAACGCGAGCAGCCCGCCGATCCACACCTGATGCTGCAGTTCATTTCCGAGGCGATCGCCCTCGACGCACCCGTCCGTTTCGTTCTGTATTGGGGCAAGGGTCCTCGCGACAATCTCGGCATGCCGGACATCCAGTGTCTCGATTACCTCGCCGCCTTGGCGCGCCGCGTGCGCGCCGTCCATCCGCGCGGTGCGGCGATCAAGCTGATCTTCACCGACACGCATGCGGCGCTGAACGGCCATTCGCCGGCAAGCATGCGCGGGTATTTCGGGGAGATCGACCTCAAAGCCCGCCAATACGGTTTTGACACCTGCTGGCTGAGCCACGTCATCCGTGCCGCGGAAGCGACGGCGACAAGCGATCCGGCGGACGACGTTCTGCCGGAGGAAACGTTGCGGCGGCTCGCCGAAAGCGCCAGGAAATGGTACCGCGGCGAAGGAACGGCGGAGCAGGGCGCGTTGCAATACTATCGCATGAACATGGTCGAAAAGCGCGCCGTCGAGGCCGCCTTCCCGCGCGCGATCTTCATCACGTTCAACGGCAGCAATTTGCGCAGCCTGTTCCCGACCCGGCTTCCGATATTTTTCATGTATTCGCTTCGGCGCGGAATGAGCGTCAAACCTTGGTTCGTCGCCGCAGACGCGGCGAATTGAATCCGGTCGCTGTCTGAGCGAGCTTCTCCCTAGGCTTGCGGGGCGCGGAACGCTTGCTTCTGCGCGGCAACGCGCGATGCCTGCTGGGCGGCGCGGCGAAGCTGCGACTCGTGCCAGAGCAGGAAAAGCCCGGACGCCACGACGATGCCCGATCCGGCCAGGAGCCCGAGGGTGGGCACGTCCCCCCATACGACGAAGCCGATCAACAGCGCCCATACCAGCAGGAAATAATAGAACGGCGAAACCGCCGTCGCCGGCGCGAGCAGCAGCGCCTTGGTCCACAGATACTGCGCGAAGGCGTTGGCGACGCCGCTCGCGATCAGCATCGTGGCGTCGACCGGGGTCGGCCACCTGAATCCGAACAGCAGCAGGACGGAATGGAAAACCGCGAGCGTCACCATCTGCCACATCAGCAGCGTGTTGGCCGATTCGGTCGCCGTCATGCCGCGAACCGCGACCGTGACGCTGCCATACATCACCGCATTGGCGAGCGCGAACAGCGCACCGAGCTGAAGCGAATCCGCCCCCGGATTCGTCACGATGAGAACGCCGAAGAACCCGCTCAGCAGCGCGGTCCATCGCGCGGGGCCGGCGCGCTCCTTGAGCCAGACGATCGATATCAGCGCCGACCACAGCGGCGCCGAGAAGTTGATCGCGATGGCGCCCGCCAGCGGCATCAGGCTGAAAGCGAGGACCGTGAAAGTCTGCGAGATCGATTGCGACAGCCCGCGCGCGATATGATCGCGTGGCCGCCGCGTCGCGAAGACCGAGAGTCCGGTGACCGGCAACAGGAAGGCGGCGCAGACGACGAGCGAGGAGAAGGAACGGAAAAACATCACCTCGCCGACCGGATAGATCGCCACCTGCAATTTGGCAATCGCGCTCGACAGCGCGAACATCACGGTCGCGGCGATCATGAAATAGATGCCGCGCGGGATATTGTCTTTCCGGCTTGCCGGACTTGCGGCGTCCTGTTGCGGTCCGGCCGCCGCGGCAGCGATCTTCGCTTGCCCGGCCCCGGGGGCAAAGGCTTCGGGCGGGCTGGTCGAATCCGGCATGGCGGACGCTACGGCGTCCAATTGTGGGCGTCGACAACCCCGCTGATGAGATTGTTGTCCAAGAGCATCGGCGCCATGTCGGCCGCGACCCGGCCGATCGGCACGATCTTCTCGCCGATCCTCTCGATGTCGGAAAAGAGAACACGGCGCAACGCCTGCGCGGCCTCGACGCTCACATGCTCGAAGGCGATCTTCGCGCCGATCGGCAACCGGCCGAGCGCGGGCAGATCCGCCGAGATGACAGTGGCAATCTTGGGATAGCCGCCGGTCGTCTGGCGATCCGCCAGCAGCACGATCGGCTGCCCGTCGCCCGGCACCTGGATCGAGCCCGCCGCGATGCCGTCGGACGTTATGTTGTAGCCGCGCGCGTGGTCGAGACGTTTTCCCTGGAGCCGCATTCCCATGCGATCGGAACCCGCGCAAACCGTGTAGTGGCCGGCGAAAAACGAACCGATTTCGGCCTCCGAGAAATAGTCGTTCTGCGGGCCCGCGATCGCGCGCACGCGCGCCGGCGGGCTCAGATCGAGCCCCTCGATGCGGCATTCATCGCGCTCGGATGCCGCCGATCGGCAGAGCGGAAGCCGGTCGCCGGCCACCAGCGCACGTCCCTGCCAGCCGCCGAAGCCGCCGCGAAGGTAGGTCGAAACGCTGCCGAGCACGGGCGGGATGTCGAAGCCGCCCTCCACCGCCACGTAGAGCACGGCGCCGCCGGAGAGCGAGCCGATGCGCACGACCTCGCCGCGCCGGACGCGAATGCTGCGCATGGTCTCGATGCGTGTGCCGGTCGTCGCGGCCGCGTCGGGAAGAATATCGATCGTTGCCCGGGCGCCGACGAAGGACAGCCGCACATCGTCGGCCTCGACCGCGATCGTCGGCCCCACATAGGCGACCTCGAGAGCTCCGGCGTCCAGGTTGTTGCCGACGAGCGCATTGGCGGCGCGCAACCCGATGGGGTCGAGGGCGCCGCTCACGGGGATGCCGAGGCTTTGGTAGCCGGCACGCCCGAGATCCTGGACGGTCGTCAGCAGGCCGGCTCCGACGACGCGCAGCGCCGCGCTCATGCGGCCGCCTCGATGGCCTCGTCCAATGGGAAGATCTTGAGAGTTCCGTCGGCCGCCTTGGCCAGCAGGCGCTCATATTCGCGCAACGAAATGGGCGCGAAGCTCACCTTGTCTCCCGGCGCGAGCAGCGCGCGCGGACGCGGACCCGCTTCCCACAGCGCGACCGGCGAGCGGCCGATGAGATGCCATCCGCATGGCGTTTCCATCGGGAAGATGCAGGTCATCGCGCTCGCAATCGCGAGCGACCCGGCGGGTATCTTCAGGCGCGGGGATTCCCGTCGCGCCAAGGCGAGCTCCGCCGGCACATCGCCCATATAGGCCTGGCCGGGCAGGAAACCGAGCATGTAGACATGGTAGGTCACGGCGCTGTGGCGCTCGATCACTTGCGCCGGCGACAGGCCGGTCCGCGCCGCCACATCGTCGAGATCGAGGCCGAGACCGGGATCGTAGCAGGCCGGCAGGCGCCACAAGCGGCCCCCCTGCTCGGTCACCTGCAGTCCGCGCATCAACTCCGCAATATGCGCCGCGAGAGATGCCGTCGGCAGGATGAGCGGATCGTAATGCACCAGGAGCGACCTGAAGGTCGGCACCGTCTCGACGATTCCCGCGAGCCGCGCCTCATTGAGGCGCCGCGCGAGCGCCAGGACCCAGGTGCTGAGCCGCCGATCGATGGATTCGCCGAACTCGACGACGATCGCCGCGTCGCCGGCGTTCAACACCCGATAATCCGGCATGCG
>DATBBS010000093.1:0-2689 GCA_036270895.1 Xanthobacteraceae bacterium | reverse complement strand
ACCGGCCCGGACAACTGGGGAACGCTCGGAGACGCCAACAAGGTCTGCGCCGCCGGCAGCCAGCAATCGCCGCTCGACATCAGGTCGAGCGTGAAGGCCGCGCTCCCCCGCCTCCACATCGCCTGGAACCAGCGCGCCGATACCATCGTCAACAACGGCCACACCATCCAGCTCAATTTCGCCGACGGCGGCACCCTGAAGGTGGGCAACGACATCTACAAGCTGGTCCAGTTCCACTTTCACCGGCCGAGCGAGCACATGATCAACGGCAAGAGCTCGCCCATGGAAGTGCATTTCGTCCATACGAGCCCCGCGGGCGCCTATGGGGTGATCGGCGTGATGATGACGGCCGGCAAGACCAATGCGGCATTCCACAAGATCGTGTCGTCGATGCCGGCCAAGGAGGGGCCGCCCGTCGCGGCCGACGCCGCGATCGATCCCCACCTCTTGTTGCCGGTCAGGCGCGGTTATTTCAGCTATGCCGGATCACTCACCACGCCGCCCTGCGCCGAGACGGTGGCGTGGATGCTGCTCGCCGACCCGATCGAGGTCGCGGCGGCCGACATCTCGGCTTTCGCCAGGCTCTACCCCATGAACGCGCGACCGGCCCAGAAACAGAACCGGCGATTCGTCCTGCGGTCCTAAAGGATGATTCGGGCACGACGAACAACGCACTCCGTCGTGCCCGCGCTTGTCGCGGGCATCTCGCGCGGAATCGCATCATGAGTCTTGACACGGAGTTTTTTGCCAAACCGCCGCCGGTGTGGTAGGAGAAAATCCACAGTCGGAATTGCGCCCGGCGCTCGCAAGCGCCGGGCGTTTTCATGAGGGTCACATGTTTCGCGCCATCGCATCGCCGGTCGGCCTTCGCGCGTGACGCGCGATCCTCATGCGGGCATCCGGCTTGTAAATCCGTTGTTGTTTACAACGAATCCGCCGTGACGGCGGCATCCGCCTACCCTCACCCGTGCCAGAACAGCCAGCCGGCGCGCGCCAGATAGGTGGCGCTCACCACCATGATGAGGGCGCGGGTCCATTGGCGGAAGCCGTGGTCGGTCATGCGGTTGAGCACCAGCGGGGCGAGCGAGGTGGCGCCGATGGCGAGCACCACCGCGGCCGCCACCGCCCACAGCGGCAGCGCGTCGCTCGCGCCGAGCGCGCCGCCCAGCGCCGCGAAATAGCCGACGCGAAACACATGGCCGAAGGTATGCGCGATCGCCTTGGTGGCGACCGTGGTCTTGCGGTCGAGCTGGCTCTTCTGGAAGAACACGTCGAGGAAAAGCCCGCCGCTGCCGGCGATGAGCAGCACCAAGGTGGTGGCGAAGCCTGCCACGTAAGGCACGAAGCGCCATTCGATGTTGGGGCGCCACGCGCGCGGCAAGGCCTCGATCACGAACGGCATGCTGCCGAGCAGCAGATAGACCACCGCCTTGTCGGGGATGAAGGCGATCATCCGCATGATGGCGAACGCGACGGTGCCGCCGATCACGAACTGGAAGAAGACCGGCCACAGGATGAATTTTCGCCACAGCAGCACGCGCGACATGTTGGCGGAGAATTGCAGCAGCGAGAACACCACCATGGCGGTGGCGACGTCGAAATAGATCAGCAGCACGCCGAGCAGGATCATGCCGCCCGCCATGCCGAAGATGCCGGCGATGAAGGACGTGGCGCAGATGGTCACGCCGAGGATCGCGAGCGAGACGAGACTCATGGGCTGGTCCCGCGCCTCACCCGTGCCAGAACAGCCAGCCGGCGCGCACCAGATAGACCGCGCTCAGCGTCAGGATGAGGGCGCGCGTCCACTGACGGAAGCCGTGATCGGTCATGCGCTCGATCAGGATCGGCGCGAGCGAGGTTCCGGCCACCGCGACCAGGACCGCCAGCACATAAGGCCAGGGCGACTCGAAGGCGGGGGTGGCGCCGAACGAGCCGAAATAGAGCGCGCGCAGCACATGGCTGAAGGTCTGGGTGACGGCCTTGGTGGCCAGAGTGGTCTTGCGGTCGAGCATGCTCTTCTGGAAGAACACGTCGAGGAACGGCCCGCCGACGCCCGCCATGAATTGCACGATGGTGGTGAGAAAGCCGGTGATGAAGGGCATGCCGCGCCACTGGATGTTCGGCCGCGCCCCCGCCGGCAGCGCCTCGATACAGAAGGGCATCGCCCCGAGCAGCAGATAGACGGTCGCCTTGTCGGGCACATAGGCGATCAGGCGCAGCGCCGCGAAGGCCAGCATGGCGCCCGCCACGTAGGGGAAGAAGATCGGCCACAGCACGAAGCGCCACCACAGCACCGCCCGCCAGCCGTTGGAGGCGAACTGGATGAGCGAGAACAGCACCATCGCGGCCGAGACCGGGAAATAGATCAGCAGCACGCCGAGCAGCACCATCCCGCCGGCCATGCCGAAGGTGCCGGAGATGAAGCTCGACAGCAGGATGGTGGCGCCGATGACGGCGAGACTGGTAAGGGGCATTTACGCCGAGCGCGCGAGCGCGCCGTCGATCATGTCGATGGTGTTGTTGACGCCATAGACCGCCACGAAGGAGCCGAAGCGCGGGCCCTTCTGTTGGCCGAGCAGCACCTGATAGAGCATGTTGAACCATTCGATCGACACGCCCGGCTTGCCGTCGCGGGGGGCTTTCCCCTTGCCCGACGTGTCGAGAAACGGCTCGCGCCGGCCGATCTCGT
>DATBBS010000092.1:0-5746 GCA_036270895.1 Xanthobacteraceae bacterium | reverse complement strand
CTCGGCCGCCAAGCAGCTGGTCGGCGAGGGCTGGGAGCGCGACAAGCCGTGGGCCTACGAGGTGCGCGTGCCGGCCGACGTCGACTGCACGCTCGCCGATCCCGACCGCAAGATGCCGCTGTCGGAATGGCTCAAGCGCGGCTTCGCACTCTCGTATGGCCGCAAGGCGCCGGCGCGCGATCTCGCCGAGCCGGCCTCGCTGCTGCTGCCGGCCGGCACGCATGGCCCGGGCTTCCTGATCTTCCACAACTACTTCGTCATCAAGGAATACAATTTCTCCGATCTCTACGTGCTGTTCGTCGGCCATCTCGCCGACCGCATCGCCGATCCGCGGCCGTTCGAGAAACCGTGGAGCCCGGTGGTGCAGCTGCGCACCGCCCAGCTCGAGGACATGCAGAAGCGCCTCACGGCGCTCGGCCTCTACAACGACAAGCTCGACGGCAAGGCCGGGATGAAGACGCGGCTGGCGCTCGGCGCCTATCAGAAGGCGAGCAAGCTGCCGCTCGACTGCTGGCCGACCGCCGCGGTGCTGGAGCATATGCGCTCGAAAAAATAGCTGCGCCGTCACCGTGAGGCGCTCGGATAGCTCACACAACGCCGTCATGCCCGCGCTCGTCGCGGGCATCCACGTCTTATCGGCGTGTCAGTAAGAAAGGCGTGGATGGCCGGGACGAGCCCGGCCATGACGAGTCAGAGCGAGCCTCAACCGCGCGGCTGAACGTTCTGCACCACCGGCGCGATGCCGTTGAACTGGGCCTTCTGCTCGTCGCGCAACGCGCCGTAGAAATCGTCGAGCGCCGTGCGCACCAGCCGCACGGCCGACAGCAGGGTATCGAGGCGCGCCGCGACGGCGGCGAGCCGCGCGGGCGGCGTCTTCGGGGTCTCGGCCGGGCAGGCGGCCTTCAGCATGTCGGCCGCCTTGGCGTTGGCATCCCGCAGCGCGTCGAGCTTGACGCGCTGCGCCTCGTCGGGCCGCACCGACTTCTCGATCTGGGCTTGCGGCCAGGCCGGTATGAGCGACTTCGGGCCGCAGGCCGGCGCCGCCGCCGCCGCCGACGCGCTCGCCGTGCGCGGCTCGGCCCCGTCGCGATGGATGGCGTTGAGGCGCGCCTTCTGCTCGTCGCTCAGCATTTTGTAGAAATTGTCCAGCGGCGGGCGGATGAGCGCGACCGCCTGCACCATGGATTGCACGCGCTGCTCCATGGCCTGCAGCCGTCCGGTCGGGGTGTAGGCGACGTCGGATGGGCATGCGGTCTTGATGAGCTGGGCGGCCTGCACCGACGCATTGGCGAGCGTGTCGAGCGCGGCGCGCTGTTCGTCGGTGGGCGTGACGGCGGCGCCGATGCGATCGATCGGCAGATTGATCTCGCTCGCGTCGTCGCCGCAGAGCGAGCCCCATTGTGGGGTTTGCTGCGTGGCTTGCTGCGTTGCTGGGGTCGAGCCGCGCGATGCCGTACTGGCGCTGCGCGGGGCGGACGCCCAGCCGGCGATGCCGTCATAGCCCTCGGGCGAGAACACGCCGCCATAGATGTCGCCATAACCGTAGGCCCAGAACGGATCGTCGTAATACGGCCCGTCGCCCCAATAGATGTCGTCGAAGAGATCGTCATACGCGAAGGGCCAGAACACCGGCCCGGCCCAGCCGAAGAAGCCGCGGTGCCGCCGCCAGTCGGCGCGATGCTGAAAGCGCGCGCCGCCGGCCGCGAAGGCGCCGGCGCCCACTGCGGCGGCTGCGATACCGCGCCCGGCGCCGCGGGTGCCCTGGAAGGATTGTGCCGCGCCACCGGACCGCGCGCCGTTGAGGCGGGTCGCGCTCATTCGGCTGCCGGCGCTGCGCGCGCCGACTCGCGTGCCGCCGACAGACCGGTTGCCGCGCGCGGCCGAACGCGAGAACGAACGCGTGCCGGTCCGGACGCTCGACCGCGAGAACGAGTGTGCGACGCGGCCGCCTCTGAACGACGGGTGCGCGAAGGATCGCATCCCGCCACGAGAAAAGGAGGGCGCCGCACGGGAGATCGCGAAATGCGCGCCGCCGCCGTGAAAACCGCCGCCGCCGCGAAAACCGCCACCGCCGCCGCCATGGAATCCGCCACCGCCACCGCCATGGAATCCGCCACCGCCACCGCCACGGAATCCACCGCCGCCGCCACCGCCACCGCCGCGCCCGCTTGCGGGCATCGCGAAGGCGACCAGGCAGGCAGCCGCCACCGCCGCCACTCGAAGGGTGATCCGGGCCATGACTTCCTCCACTCGACGCTGGAAATTTGCGCTGCCCCAATCCGACAATACAAATTGGGCCAACGCTTTGTAACGCCTGCCATCGACAGGAGTTCCCCATCGGCGGCAGAATCGCGCGGGCCCGAGCGGCGATGTCTCGCGCGTCAGGCGGCGCCCAAAACAGAACCGGCCGCCTCTTGCGAGCCGGCCGGTTCGATCAACTCAATAGTTAGGTCGTGCGACTCAGGGGCAGAAGAAGCGCGGACGGCTGTAGCCGACCACATTGCCCCAACGGTCGACGAGCGGGCGACGCGCCCAGTAGCCGCCCGGGCAGCCGACCGGATAGGCGCCATGGTATTCACCATAAGGCTCATAGCCGGCGACCGGAGCGTAACCGCCATACACGGGCGCGGGCGCGCTGTTGGCGATCGCGCCACCGATGATGGCACCGGCCGCGAGGCCGCCGATGATGCCGGCGCCGACGCCGCAACCGCGGCAGCCCGCGTCGGCGGTCGACGGAACGGCGGCCGTCAGGGCGACGGCAGCGGCCGCGGCCAGAGCAGTCAAAGTCTTGTTCATGTTTTCCCTCTCCCAAGGTGGGGTAGGCGATCGGCCTGGACCGAGCGCGGATTCGGATCAGATTCCATCTTATGAGACTTTGGAACCCAGGGGAAGGAACCCGCGCAATTTGTCGGAAGTTTGTTTACCGGTTCCTTGCGCCCCTGCGGCTGTGCACAAAAAAACCGAATGCCGGGCGACGCTGTGCCCGGCATCCGGCTTGTTTTTTTGGTTACTGACAGCCTGGGCCGTCTGGCAACATGGACAAACGTTAACGGCAGATCCGCCGCCAGCGCCAGCCCCACGGCGTCATCACGCGCTCACGGAAGCACCCGCCATACGCGTAGGGGCCGTACTCATAGGTCCCATAGCCGCTGTAATACGGGCCATAGCCGCCGTAACCATAGCCGTTGTAATAGCGCGAACCCGCAATGGCGCCGCCGATCAGCGCGCCGGCCGCCAGACCGCCGACGACCGCGCCGCCACCGCGCCAGCGGGCTTCAGCCTGTTGGGGGACCGCTATCGCCGTCACCGCGATCGTCGCGGCCGCTGCAAGCGCTGTGAGTGTTCTCGTCATGGCACAATCCCTTTCGCATTGACTGCAGTGACCTTCGTATAAAACGTTTTCCGGCCCGTGAGGTTCCGGCTGTGAAAACCGGGCCCCGCGTTCATCGGTTGTTCATACTCGTAAACGCGGCGGCACATGTTAGCGCTGAAACAGGCATCCATCGACATTTCCCGCCCTCGCATTGGAAACCGGAATCGCAAGATTCCGGCGGCTCACGGAATCGGCAGCAGTGGCTGCTTTCCCTTGTGCAGCTGCATGTCGACGGCGGTGAGCAGCGCGGCCGTGCCGGCATAATTGCCCATGAGCAGCACGAGATCGACGAGCTTGTTCGGCCCGAACAGCGCCTTGGCCTTGGCGAAGGTGGCCGAGCTCACCTTGTGGTCGTGCCAGAGCTGCCGGCCGAGCTCGATCACCGTCGCGTCGGACTCGTCGAGGCCCGCGGTGCCGCGGCGAAACTTGATGGCGTCGATGACGGCCTGCGGCACGCCTTCCTTGAGCGCCTCGGGCTCGTGCGCGACCCATTCGAACTGGCTGTCCATCTCACGCGCGGTGGTCAGGATCGCAACCTCGCGGATGCGCGGCGAGAAGCCCGCATCGAAGCGCAGATAGCGGTTGATCGCCTGCAGATGCGCGGTGGTCCTGGTGCTGTAGAGCTGCACGGCGGCCGGGCCTTGCAGCCCCGCGATGTTGCCGCCCGGCATCGAGGCGCGGTCGAAGGTCTGCTTGCCGGCCTCGTCCAGATCCTCGCGCCGCGGCAGCGGCAGCCGGAATCCCGATTGTGGATCGATGTCGGACGGCATGCTGATCTCCTGGCTGGCGGGCGCCTGGGCGCGGGCCGGATGCGCGGCGCCCGCAAGCGCCGCCGCAAGCACAAAAAACGCAAAATGACGGACGCGCAAGGCGCGCATGAGTGGTCCTCCGGATCGTGGTGGCGCGACGGACGCGCCGCGCACCGAGGCGTTACCATATCCCGGGCCTTGCCGCAGAGGGCAGTCGGCCCGCCGCAAACGTAATACGGATTTTGTCGCCGCGCCGTCCGCGCTACCATGCGGCCATGCCGATCATCCTCGGGTTCGCCTTGTTGCTCCTGCTCGCGGCCGTGCTCGTTCCGCAGATGTGGATCCGGCGCGTGTTCGCGCGCCACGGCGCGGAGCGGCCCGACCTGCCGGGGACCGGCGGGGAGCTCGCGCGCCACCTGCTCGACCGCGCCGGCCTCTCCGACGTGAAGGTCGAGATCACCGGCGACGGCGACCACTACGATCCCGAGACGCGCGCGGTGCGGCTGCGGCCGGAGCATTACGACGGCCGTTCGGTCGCCGCGGTCGCGGTGGCGGCGCACGAGGTGTCGCACGCGCTGCAGCACGGCCGCGGCGAGCAGGCTTTTGCGCTGCGCTTTCGCCTGGTCAAGAATCTCGGCTGGATCGATCGCGTGGCGAGCGCCATGCTGCTGCTCGCGCCGGTGGTCTTCATCGTCGTCCGCTCGCCCGCCCTGGTGGCGCTCCAGGTGGTGGCGGGCGTTCTGCTGCTCGGCTTTCGCGTGGTCGTGCATGTGGTGACGCTGCCGGTCGAGCTCGACGCAAGCTTCGCCAAGGCGCTGCCGGTGCTGGCGCGCGGCCGCTACCTGTCGGATGCCGATCTGCCCGCCGCCCGCAGCGTGCTGCGCGCCGCCGCCTGGACCTATGTGGCGGCCGCGCTGGCGACGCTGCTCGACGTGGCGCGGTGGTTTCGGGTGCTGCGGTTTTGAGATTTTGTTCTCCGTCATGCCCGCGCTCGTCGCGGGCATCCACGTCTTATCGGCATCCGCAAGGACAAGACGTGGATGGCCGGGACAAGCCCGGCCATGACGAAGGAGGGGAGCCGTCGCGCCCACGACTTCACTGCTTCTCGAAAAACCTGTTCTTCGGCCGCGGCAGGCCGAGATTCTCGCGCAAGGTCTTGCCCTCGTAGTCACGCCTGAAGATGCCGCGCCGCTGCAATTCCGGCACCACGCGGTCGACGAAATCGTCGAGCCCGCCGGGCAGATAGGGGAACATCACGGTGAAGCCGTCGCTGGCGTCTGTCTCCAGCCACTCCTGCATCTCGTCGGCGATCGTCTCGGGCGTGCCCACCATGGCGAGGCCCGAATAGCCGCCGAGCCGCTGGGCGAGCTCGCGCACCGTGAGCTTCTCGCGCGCCGCGAGATCGATTGCGCGCTGGCGGCCGCTCTTGCTGGCGTTGCTTTCCGGAATCTCGGGCAGCGGGCCGTCGGGATCGAATTTGGACGCGTCGTGGCCGAGCGCGATCGACAGCGACGCGATGGCGTTGGCATAGTTCACCAGGCTGTCGAGCTTGGCGCGCTTGGCGCGCGCCGCCTCGAGCGTGTCGCCCACCACCACGAAGCAGGCCGGCAGGATCTTCATGTGG